>CANRIR010000071.1 GCA_947630735.1 uncultured Marvinbryantia sp. | reverse complement strand
AGCGCCAGGCCCTGCAGGCGGTACCCCCGTTTTTTGATGAAAAACGGGACGGTCAGAAGCAGCATGACGGCGGCGGACATCGGCACGTCGATGAAGGTGGTCTGCCGTTCCACCGCAAACCCGGATATGGAGGCTGGGATGCCGATCACGAGCAGAAGGTTCAGCAGGTTTGCACCCAGGATATTTCCAAGTCCCAGATTCGCATATCCCTTGATCAGGGAAGTGATGGTGGTGACGAGCTCCGGCAGGGACGTGCCGAGCGCGATGAAGGTTACCGCGATGACGCGCTCCGGGACGCCTATGGCCTCCGCCAGGATGATGCCGTTGTCCACCAGCAGCCTTGCGCCCACAAACAGCGCCGCCGCAAAGACGATCATCAGGATCAGGGCCAGGGACACGGGTCTGTCCTCCTCCTGCTTTTCCGTGCTCTCGGACGGCTTGGAGGAGGCGAGCCGGATATAGCCCAGGGTGTACGCCACAAAGCCGAGAAGCATCACAAAGCCGAACCACCGCGGCACGCTCTCTGTGAAATACTGGATGGCAAACAGCGCCGCGCTGAACAGGAAGAACAGCGAGACATTCCAGTTAAACGATTTTTGATCCACGCCCTTTGACGGGCGGCAGAACTGGCTGATGCCGGCGATGAGTGCGGTGTTGCAGATAATAGAGCCGTAGGCGTTGCCCGCGCAGATGGCCGCGGAGCCGTCAAAAGCGGCGGTAGTGGAGACCAGCACCTCCGGGAGCGTGGTGCCGATGCTGACGATGGTGGCCCCCACCATGATCTCGGACATGCCCAGTTTTTTTGCCACGATGACGGCGTTGTCCACAAACTTATCGCCGCCGAAGCAGATGATGACGAGACCCAACACAAAAAGAAAAACGGTTGTCGCCATAAACGATCCTTCCTCTCACAAAATAATCTCTTTGGATGTCTTTTGCGCATCCATTGTCCATATTAAGATACAACGGGGGCGCAGTCAAGAAAATTGTGGAAATTATCCAAAAAAAATCAGCCATTTTCTATAACATGAGCAGAGCGGAACAGTGGACATGCCGAAAAAGAATGTGCTAAACTGTGGGTATCAGAATGATCTTATGGAAGGGAGAAAACAGCTATGAAAATGACATTTCGCTGGTATGGCGAGGGCAGAGATAACATTACCTTAAAGCAGATCCGGCAGATCCCGGGCATGACCGGCCTGATGGGCCTTCTGGATGAGAAGGCTGCCGGGGAAGTCTGGGAGGAAGAGGAGATCAAGGCCTACATGGATCACGTGCATGCGGCCGGTCTGGAGTGCGAGGTCATCGAGAGCGTAAACGTGCACGAGGATATCAAGATGGGCCTGCCCACCCGGGACAAGTACATTGAAAATTACTGCACGACGATCCGCAATCTGGCCAAGTACGGCGTGAAAGTGATCGTGTATAATTTCATGCCGGTGTTCGACTGGCTGCGCACGGATCTGGCGCGGGAGATCCCGGAGGACGGTTCCAACAGCCTGTACTTTGACGAGCAGGAGCTGGGCGGGATGACGCCCATGGACATCGTCCGCAAAACGGCGGAGGGGAGCAACGGGTTTTCCCTGCCGGGCTGGGAGCCGGAACGCCTTGCGGAGCTGGAGACCACGCTCAAGCGCTATGAGAACATCTCCGCGGACGACCTGCGGGCGAACTACAAATATTTCCTGGACGGCATCATCCCCACCTGCGAGGAGTGCGGCGTGGTGATGGCGTGCCATCCGGACGACCCGGGCTGGCCCATCTTCAATCTGCCGCGGATCGCCCACAGCCAGGAGGACTATGACAAGATCGTGGCGCTGCACGATTCCCCGTGCAACACGCTCTGCCTGTGCACAGGCTCTCTGGGCTCCAACCCGGACAACGACATCCCGGCCATCATCCGCCATTTCGGCGGGATGAACCGCATCGGGTGCCTGCACGTGCGCAACGTCAAATATCTGGGCTACCACAAGTTCCGCGAGGCGGCGCACCTTTCCAGCGACGGCGACCTGGATCTGTACGAGATCATGAAAGCAGTCTATGACACCTGCCCGGACACCTACATCCGCCCGGATCACGGGCGCATGATCTGGGACGAGGTGGGACGCCCCGGCTACGGCCTGTACGACCGCGCTCTGGGCGCGACCTATCTGAACGGCCTGTGGGAAGCGATCTGCAAAGCCAATGCATAACATGCGAAGAGAGGAGAATGTAACGTGAAAATCGCATTGATTAATGAAAACAGCCAGGCGGCAAAGAACGCGCTGGTCTGTGAGACTCTGAAAAAAGTGGCGGAGCCCCTGGGGCACGAGGTTTTGAATTTCGGCATGTATTCCGCGGAGGATGAGCACCAGCTCACCTATGTGCAGAACGGCATTTTGGCTGCGGTTTTGCTGAACGCGGGCGTGGTGGACTATGTGGTGACCGGCTGCGGCACGGGCGAGGGCGCCATGCTGGCCTGCAATGCGTTCCCGGGCGTGCTCTGCGGCCACATCGTGGATCCGTCGGACGCGTTTATGTTTGCGCAGATCAACGACGGCAACGCCGTTGCGCTCCCCTTTGCAAAGGGCTTCGGCTGGGGCGCGGAGCTGAATCTGCAGTATATTTTTGAAAAACTGTTTACCGGCGAGAGCGGCCAGGGCTACCCGAAGGAGCGCGTGGTGCCGGAGCAGCGAAACAAAAAGATTTTGGACGGCGTGAAGGAGATCACCCATCGGAAGCTGGCGCAGATCCTGCCCGAGCTGGACCGCGAACTGGTCAAAGGCGCGCTTGCGGGCGAGCATTTCCAGGAATATTTCTTTGCGGGCTGCAAGGATGAGGAGCTTGCGAAGTGCGTGCGGGAGATACTTGCGTAAAGAATCTGATATAGAGACAAAGCATGAAAATGTCCGCGGCTGTCAGGCGAAAACCTGTCATCCGCGGACATTTTTGTGTGGTCTTAGATAAAATTTTATGGGTCGGATCCTGCATGGTCAGATTGTGCAGATGAAATCCTGCGGGGTCAGATCCGGCAGA
>CANRIR010000070.1 GCA_947630735.1 uncultured Marvinbryantia sp. | reverse complement strand
TGGTTCAGGTGCTGGTATTCCGCAAACCGCTCCGTCTCCTTCAGGGCGTCGTCTATCCCGTCGCCGGTGTTCTGCACTTTTCAAGTCAGACACGACAGCATCCCAAGACGGCGTCGTCTATCCCGTCGCCGGTGTTCTGCACCGCGATCACATTTGTCTTCATATCTCTGCCCCCTTATTCAATCGTGAGAATATCTACAAACCCGGTAACCTCAAAAATTTCCTGGATCGTCTCGTTCACATTTTTGACCGTCATCTTGCCCTGGCGGTTCATAACCTTCTGCGCCGCAAGCAGCACACGCAGGCCTGCCGAGGACAGATACTCCAGCTTTGCGAGATCCAGCACAAGCTCCTCCACGCCGTTGATGGACGCCTTAAACTCCGCCTCAAGCTGGGGTGCCGTGGTGGTGTCCAGCCTTCCTTCCAGGGCCACTGTAAGTGCATTTCCGTTCTGGTTTTTTGTGATTGTCATAGTCTTTCTTCCTTTCCAAATAAATTTTATTGCTCGGGAAAATCCCCGAAAAATATTGATTTTCCCAACACATCATAATATAATATATTATTAGTTTTTCGTCAAACTATATCATGGTTTGCGCAGCAAGCCATGATGCACGAATATGTCCCGCTCTGAAGGAGCGGAGACACAGAGCGCTATCGTGCGCATATAGCTATCTAGTAGAAGAAGGGGGTGCGCCCGATGTATCAATTTTTCATCTGCGACGACGACAGTTCCTTTACATCCGAGCTGGAATCCATGCTGTCCGAGATGCTCAAGGAGCACGGCATCGCTTTTCACATCCGGCAGTTTTCCGACCCGGCGCAGGTGCTTGACGCCCTCAAGCTGGGCGCGTCCTGCGATCTGCTGTTCCTGGACATCCTCTTCGGCCGGGAGAAGGGCGTCAGCTTCGCCAAGCTGCTGCGCGAGCGGAATTGGGATATTGAGCTTGTGTTTATCTCTTCCACCTCCCAATACGCCCTCGACAGCTACGACGTCTACCCCCTGCACTATCTGCTGAAGCCCGTCAGCCCCGACCAGCTCTGCGTGGTGCTGGAACGCTTTCTGGAGCGGCACACCCCGCACCTGCTGTCCCTGACCACACCCCAGGGCATGATGCGCATTCCCGTGGCGGACGTGCTCTTTTTTGAGATCTACCGGCACATTATCGAGATTCATCTGTGCAGCGGCGACAGCCAATCCTGGCGCGGCACGCTTCAGGAGCTGGAGAGCACGCTTCCGGAGGGCCGGTTCGTGCGCATCCACCGCAGCTTTCTGGTCAACCTGGAGCACATTGCCCGGATCGGGCACAACCAGCTGCGGCTTTCCTCCGGGGATCTGATCCCCATGAGCAAGACGGATTATTCCAACGTGCAGGTAAACCTGATCGCGTTCGACCGGCGCAGGCACCTTTCCGGCTAGCGCTCCTCCAGACAGAAATCGCTCGACACGGAGTATTCCCCTCTGGTTCTCTCCACCACCAGCACACTGTTATATTTCTTCGCAATGGCCCGCATCGCCGCAATCCCATACCCGTGATGCGGCCGTTTCTTTGTCTCCTCCGACTCGTCCGGCGCGCTGTTCGCGCACTCGATGGAAAGGAAATCCCCGCGCAGATGCATATCCACCCAGATATAGCGGCCCTTTACCTGCCCCATGCGCTCGCAGGCCTCCAGGGCATTTTGCAGCATGTTGCTCAAGAACACGCTCAGATCCTCATCCGCGATCTTCAGCTCCGGCGGCACGTTCAGATGGTGCTCCACGCGGATCTGCTGCGCCTTGGCGCGGTCCAGACAGCTCCCCGCGATCACGTTGACCAGCATGTTTTTGCTGTACCGCCCCTCCGGGAGCTGCGCAAAGCTGCTGGCCACGGCGTCCATATAGCGGACCGCCCGCTCCGTATCGCCGCTTTGCAGAATGCCGGACAGGGCCGTCATGTGGTGGCTCATCTCATGGTGCAGGACCTCCACGGAGTCTTCCGCCGCCACCAGCCGCTCGTAGCTCTCCATCGTCTGACGGGCGCGCTCCTGCAGCACACTGTTCTCCTGCTGCACGCGTATGGTGTGGAGCACAAATTCCAGAATGACCGCGATGACCGCCATCGCGGAGACAATGCCGGTGATCAGCATAGCGGCGGGATCGAAGTTCCCCGCCCGGACAGCCTCCCAGATCCCGTCCCGCAGATAAGTGCTCAGGCCGCCCCAGGCCCAGCTTCTGTCGATCAGATGGCTGACAGTGACCGCCGCCGCGGCGAGCCCATAGATCCAGACGATTTTTTTTCCGTCGTGCCGCTCCTGCCTGTTTTTCCATACTTCGGCGCAGAGCGCCGCGGTTACCGCCAAAAATACAGCCAGCGAGCCCGGGCCGATGGTGTCCGCGACTCCGCCTGCCCTGCCCTGGATCGCCAAGATCCACCGGACGACCTCATACAGCGCCCAGGCGGCGACGGCGCTGCCCAGCACGACGTTCCACCGCTTTTCCAGCCGAAGCGCCAGGTACAGATACAGCGGCACCATATATATTCTGTTCAGAAGGCTTACGTCCACATAAGACCGCAGGCCGCTGTAATAACCGGAATAGGACCCGCCCGCCGTCTTGAAGAACAGCAGCAGAAAATACAGGCACAAAAGCAGGGTTTTCCCGTCCCCTCCGCCGCTGCGGGCTTCCAGAAGGAACATGACGACGATCAGAAGCGCCAGGAGCGCATAGACGGTTATGATGACATCGGTTTTCAGGGAATTTGCGACATAGAACGACGCATCGGTTTCCTGGCTGTTCAGATGGGGATATTCCGGATAGGGGTTTTCCATATCCTCCGGAAAGTAGTTGATCACGGCGAGCTCTCTGCCAGCATAATCCGCCGGGAGGCTCATGCACACCCTCCCCACGATCCCGTCCCACCTTTTGCGGATCCGCTCCCACTCCTCCTGGGAGGGGCGCACAAAGCCGTCCTGCTCCCGCCGGGTCTGCGGGAAATCTGTGTAGAGGATCTCTCCGTCCAGAAAGACCTCTATGCCCTTCAGGCTGCTGAACCACTCCAGCTCGGCGTCCGCCATGTCCTCCGCCATGACGCGCACCATGCGCACGGCGTCCGTGCCCTCGGGAAGTTTCAGCTTCGAAACCCAATACCCATTCTCTCCAAACACCGGCTCGTAGGGCTGCACTTCCCCGTCCTTCAGCAGCTCATAGCTCCATCCAAACCGCTCATCCGGCAGATCGGTCAGGGATATCTCCTCCGCACTCGGATGGCCCATCAGAAAAAACGCAGCCACCAGTACCGCCGCTGCGGTAAGCAGCGCCGCCGCTCCCCCGATAGTCCTCCAATCGAGCCTTCTGCCCACCGGTCCGCCTCCTTTTCCATGGTTGCCCATGCCTTCCCACACATAAAATCTGATTTCATAATATCGAAAAAGAGTCCCTGCTGTCAACCACAGGGACGCGAATTAACCAATATACGACTCGAAATGTTATCTTTTCCGCTGCAAAACGCCAATCTTAAGGCAGGGG
>CANRIR010000069.1 GCA_947630735.1 uncultured Marvinbryantia sp. | reverse complement strand
TTGGCCCTTACAAAGACAGCACCTGGGAAAAGTGTCTGCAAGCAGCCATTTTCCCATCTGCCGTCTTTGCACGGCTGGTTGTCTTATGGGCATGGCGTCTGCTTTTCACACGTTTGGCTCTGCCCTTTCCGAACATTATAGCATAAAATCTGGTATAAAAGAAATTAAGAAAATATAAATTATAAGGAAAGTAATTATGTAGTTGACTTTTTTTGTACCAGATGCGATAATAAATCCAGATGAAATGCCTGGAATGCACGATAACTCCTGCGATTTTGAACCTACATTTACTTTAAAAGGGATTCCTATATTGCCGATTGGATGTCAGGCCCTCATTGCGTCAGGGGAAGGCAGAAGAGAGGTTGCGGTTACCCACCTAGCATTGCTAGGAGTCAAAAAGCAGGAGCCGGCATTTTGGGTTAAGGAATGGAGAGCCTTCGTGGCTCTCTATTATTAAGGCGACGACGGGGCCCAGGGCCCCGGGATTGCTTTTCAGTGAAGGAGAGGGAATTATGGGTATGAAAATAAGCAGATTCGGAAAATTGCAGGACGGCCGTGAGGCGCATCTGGTCACTTTGGCCAACGCGAACGGCATGACGATAGAGGTGACGGACTACGGCGCAACGCTTGTCTCCGCTGTGGTTCCCGCAAAGGACGGAACCTGTGCGGACGTGGTGCTGGGCTATGCGGATGTCACGGATTATGCGAAAAACGGCGGCTATCTGGGGGCGGTCATCGGAAGATGCGGCAACCGCATAGGCGGTGCGGAATTTTCCATCAACGGCGTTTCTTACAAAATGGAGAAAAATGAAAACGGGAATAATCTTCACAGCGGGCCCAACGGCTACGACAGCATCATCTGGGAGATGAAGGCGGACGCAGAGAAGAACACGGTGGAGTTTTCCCACCACAGCCCCGATATGGACCAGGGCTTCCCGGGCAATTTTGACATTACGGTTACCTACACCCTCACGGATGAGAATGAGATCAGGATCGCATACAAGGGCAAGGCCGATCAGGATACCATCGCAAACCTGACGAACCACAGCTATTTTAATCTGGAGGGCCACGACAGCGGGACGATCCTGGAGCATGTGCTCTGGATCGACGCGGACGCCATCACGGAGGCGGACGCCGAGTCCATTCCCACCGGACGGCTTCTTCCGGTGGAGGGCACGCCCTTTGATTTCCGCACGCCGAAGCCCATCGGACAGGACATAGAGCAGGACAACGAGCAGCTGAAGAACGGCGGCGGCTACGACCACAACTTCGCGCTCAACACGGACGGCTCCATGAAGAAGGTGGCCTGCGTGAAAGCCCCGGCAAGCGGCAGGACCATGGAGGTCTATACGGACTGCGTGGGCATGCAGCTCTACACGGGAAATTTCATTGAGGACACCCAGATCGGCAAGGACGGCAGGGCGTACCACAAGCGCATGGGCTTCTGCCTGGAGACGCAGTTCTTTCCGGACGCCATCCACCACGAGAACTTCAAATCCCCGGTGCTGAAGGCGGGGGAAACCTACGAGACCACCACGATCTATAAATTTTCATAAAGTACGGAAGATGGAACTGCCACAGGGCGGTTCCATTTTTTATAGGGCTGCTGCAAAATACCTGGCAGGAGATCTGCCCGGCCGGGGCGCTTCGCGATTTTTTCTCACGGGGGAAGTTATGAAAAAGATCATCTTTTTGACATTCTGCATCGCGGCGGTTTTGGGCGTCTGCTTTGCGGACGGGTATATCCGCCGCGGGCGCGCGCTGCCGGCGGCTTCGGCGGGGGCGGAGGGTGCAGACGCGGACGGCACATACATTGCAAGTGCGGACGGTGCTGACGGCACAAGTGCGGGCGGCGCAGACGGCGTGAACGGCAGGAACGGCGCAAATACAGGCAATACGGCTGGCACAAACCCGAACGATGTGGGCAGCGCTGACGGCGCAAATACAGGCGACGCGGCTGGCATAAACCCGAACGATACAAACACGGACGGCATGGCCGGCGCGCAGGATGCGGCGGGACATGAGGAGGACGAGACGATCCGCGTGCTTATAAAGACAGCGGGGTTCGCCTCCTCCTGCCACGAACAGGTGGTGCTGGACACCGCGTTGGGGTTCACGGCCCAGAGCGGGGAGCATGTGCAGAAATATCCCGCCGGACAGATCGTGTTCACCGGGACCACCGAGGAATTTGCGGACGGAAAAGCCCTGCGGCTCACCTCGGCGGACGGCCGTTTTGACATCCGGGAGCTGAACCGCGACCGCGCGGACGAGACGTACGAGGGCGTGCTGGAGCTGCGCCGCGCGGAGGAGGGCATCCTTCTTATCAATGAACTGCCGCTGGAGGAATATCTAAAGGGCGTGGTGTCCAGCGAGATGCCGTCCTCCTACCCGGAGGAGGCCCTGAAGGCTCAGGCCGTCTGCGCGCGCACCTACGCCAGGAGACGGATGCAGGAGCAGAGCCTGGGAAATCTGTTCGCCGATGTGGACGACAGCGTGTCCTTCCAGGTGTACAACAACCAGGACCGCTCCGCGGCGGTGGATGAGGCCGTGGAACAGACGGCGCAGGTTGTGATGACAGACGAAAAGGGCGATCTGATCGACGCCCTGTATTACTCCACCTCCTGCGGGCTGGACGTCCACGCGGACCTGTCCGGGGAAGCCGTCTTCGCCGCGTTTTTGTCGGAGGGGTCTCTAAAGGCCTATGAGGCGGAGGAACCCTGGTTCCGCTGGCAGACCGACCTAAATGCAAAACAGCTGGGGGACATCTGCGATCTTGCGGTGCAGGAGCGCCTGCCGAGCGGCGCGGCCGACAGGATGCTGGCGAGACGCACCGACGGAAGCGAGCAGGTGATTCAGGGCGAGTACGACATCCGCGCCTTTCTGGGAGCCTTGCATCCCGTTGTCACCTTGCAGGATGGGGAAGAGATCAGCGATATGGCGCTTCTCCCCAGCGCGTTTTTTTCCCTGCAGCCGGTTTTTCAGGGGGATGTGCTGCAGTCGTACCACATCCTGGGAGGCGGCTACGGGCACGGGCAGGGCATGAGCCAGAACGGCGCGAAGCGCATGGCACAGGAGGGCATGGATTTTCAGGAGATCTTAAAGACTTACTACGGGGAAGTGCAGATCGGTCCGCAGGCGGCCGAAACCGATGGACAGTGAGAAGAAAAAATGATATGATGGTATCAGGTTTCCAACGGAAAAACACGAAGCAGACCGTATGACACCATCAGACAGACGGGAGGAGCCATGGAGAAGTTTGCGGATTATGTGAGGCTGGCCGACCGCTTCATGAAAAAAATGAAAAAAGACCGGGTAGACGCCTTTGCGGCGCAGTCCGCCCTTTTTATCATCATGGGCTTTTTCCCCTTTTTCATGCTGCTGCTCACCCTCATCCAGTACACGCCCATCACTTCGGACATGATCATGGACCTGATGATGGAGGCGCTTCCCGTGAGCTTTTACGACGTCATCGCCGGGTTTGTGGAAGAACTGTTCCACAGCTCCACGGCCATTCTCTCCGGAACGGTGATCGCGGCGCTCTGGGCGGCGGGCAGGAGCATCCTGGCCATCACCAACGGCCTTAATTCCGTGCGCGGCGTGCGGGAGAGCCGGAATTACCTGTACCTGCGCCTGTGGAGCATCGTCTACATTGTGTGCATGCTGGTGGCCATCATTCTGGCCACGATCCTTCTTCTGTTCGGCAACCTGATCCAGGGAACTCTTCTGGACTATTTTCCGGTCCTTCAAAAATTTACGATGCTGATCATAGGCGTGCGCGCCATCGTATCTATCCTGGTGCTGTCCGTGGTGTTCGTGGCCTTATACAGCGCGCTCCCAAACTGCCGGATCAAGGTTCTGCGGCAGGTTCCCGGGGCCGTGTTTGCGGCGGCGGCCTGGTCCATCTATTCTTACGGCTTTTCCATCTATTTCAATTATGCCGGCCGTTTTTCCAGCATTTACGGCAGCCTGACCACGGTCGTGATGATCATGCTGTGGCTGTATTTCTGCATGTGGCTGCTGTTCGCCGGGGCGGAGCTCAACTGCTTCCTGGAATATCCGGACGCCTTTTCCGGGGAGGAAGGGATGTGACGCGCGCGACGCGCCGGCCGGCAGGGCGGCATTTCCTGCCCGGCGCACCTCGGTGCGCGCCGGCATTTTTCTGCTTGACAGAACATGGATTTGTGTTAAACCCCGAGTTTGCCACTTACAAATGCGAAATGGAGCCTGTTTTTGGCTCCATTTCCCTTGTATGTATGCGGTTTTTC
>CANRIR010000068.1 GCA_947630735.1 uncultured Marvinbryantia sp. | reverse complement strand
CCGCATACATACAAGGGAAATGGAGCCAAAAACAGGCTCCATTTCGCATTTGTAAGTGGCAAACTCGGGTTCTAGCACAAACGGGAGACAGTTACAATCTTATTTTTCCGGGAGCCGCACACCTTTTTACAGCGATTTGTTCTTTGGCCGCAAAATTTATGTGTGCACCGCCTGGAACGCCGAAAAGGGAAGCCGCCGCTTCCGGCAGCCTCCCTTTTTTCTATGCCGGCGTTTCCTTTTTGTTTATTTCCCGCAGGACGGGCAGCTTGCCGGCGCGTCAAACGCCGGGTTGAACGCGTAGAAGTTCTTGGAATCCAGCTTCTCCTGCACCAGGCGCAGGGCCTCGCCGAAGCGCTGGTAGTGCACCACCTCGCGGGCGCGCAGGAAGCGGATCGGATCCGCGATCTCCGGCATATTGCGCACCACGCGCAGGATATTGTCGTAAGTGGAGCGGGCCTTCTGCTCCGCAGCCATATCCTCGTGCAGGTCGGTGACCGGGTCGCCCTTCACCTGCAGCTCGCAGGTGTTGAACGGGATGCCCGCCGCGGCCTGCGGCCACACGCCGACGGTGTGGTCGATATAGTACGGGCCGAGACCGGACTTTTCGATCTCTTCCATGGAAAGCCCCTTGGTGAGCTGATGGATGATAGTGGCCACCATCTCAAAATGGGCCAGCTCCTCCGTGCCGATGTCGGTCAGAAGACCCATGACCTGCCTGTCGCCCATGGAGAACCGCTGCGACAGATAGCGCATGGAAGCCGAGATCTCGCCGTCCGGACCGCCGTACTGGCTCATGATGAACTGCGCCAGCTTTGCATTCGGAGTCGTGATATTGATGGGATATTCCAGTCGCTTTTCATAATTCCACATTTATCTGCACCCTCCTTTTGACATCGTTTCCCAGGGCCACGGCTGCATGATCCACTTCCAGCGGCTGCCTTCGCACTCACCGGTGCAGTCCACGGTGAGCGGTTCGAAGCGCCTGGAGTACACCTTGACCGCCTCATTGCGCATCACTGTCATCTGATCGCAGTAGGCCAGCGCCTCACAGTCACAGGGATGAGTGTCCAGGTACAGCAGCACATCGTCCACCGCAAAGCTCACCTCATTAATATGATGCAGAAGCTGCGCCTGGCTCATAGATTCATACGCGCTGTTCTTCTGGCAGCCGCAGTTCTGCGTGTTCGCGGCGTAATTGCAGTTCTGCGCGTTTGCAGTGTAATTGCAGTTCTGCGCGTTCGCAGCGTAATTGCCGTGCTGCATCTGACAGCCGCGGTTCATCTGATTCATCTGGTTCATCTGATTTGCCTGGTTCATGCACAGCCACCTCTCTTTCCGCAGAATGGTTTGCAGAGATCAGGGAAGATGGTTCCCACCTGAAGCGCTTTGCAAAGGTCAAACGTATGATGGAACGCCGGCTGCCAGGGCACGTAGGCCATCGCTACGGGCATGCCCGCGAGCGGATCGCTCTGACAGGGCATCGGACAGTTTTCACGTGATCGGTAATTCATGATAGCTCCTTATTCACTTTTTCCCTACCAGTTTATGACCACGGCTGAAAAAGGTGTGCGGTCCCCGGAAAATTCGGTGTGCAAAGCGCTGCATCTTTCTCTTGCTTTCTTTCGCAAAACACGGTAGAATAAAATAGATTACACTGTCTTTGAAAACTGCGGGCATTTTGGATCCCGCTGTTTGTGATATGGGAAGGGAGAGAATGATATGGATCTGGGCAATTTTTATCAGGAGATCGGAGGAAGCTTTCAGGAAGTGGTAGGCAGATTCGGCGGCATGGAGGCGATGGTCAAAAAATTCCTCGGCAGGTTCCGGGAGGATAAGTCCTTCCAGAAACTGGAAGACGCGGTGGCGCAGATGGATGCGAAGGCCATTGACGATGCGGCGCATACTTTAAAGGGAGTGTGCAGCAATCTGGGGATCACCCGGCTGCAGCAGTACGCGGAGGAGCTGATGCTGCACGTGCGCCAGAGCAAACCCATGGAGGAGGTCCCGGCCATGATGGAAAAGATCAGAGACGAGTATAAGCTGGTCATAGAAAAGCTGAACGGGATGCTGGACGATAAATAAAACTGTGACAAGTGAGGGGATTGATTAGGACATGAATGAAAAACAGTGCGTTTTGATCGTAGATGACGTGGCGATGAACCGCGAGCTTTTGAGTCTGATGCTGGAGGAGGACTATGACATCCTGGAGGCGGAGGACGGGGAGGACGCGGTGCGCATCCTGGAGCAGCACAAGGACGAGATCGATCTTCTGCTGCTGGATGTGGTCATGCCCAAAATGGATGGGTTCGACGTGCTCAATGTGATGAACGAGCACCGCTGGATAGAAGATATTCCGGTCATCATGGTTTCCGCGGAAAACGGGCCGGACTATATTGCAAAGGGGTACGATCTCGGCGTTACGGATTATATCAGCCGCCCTTATGACGGGAACATCGTCAAAAAGAGGGTGCAGAACACCATGGCGCTGTACGCCAAGCAGAAGAGACTGCAGGAGATCGTGAAGGAAGAGCTGGTCGCCAAGCAGAAGAACAACCGCATCATGATCGATATTTTGAGCACGGTTGTGGAATTTCGAAACGGCGAATCCGGGCTGCACGTGGTGCGGGTGCGCACCATTGTGGAGATCCTTCTGGAAGCCTATCTGGAGATGCACCCGGAGATCCGCATGGATCTGGAGGACCAGATCCTCATCACGGATGCGGCCTCCCTGCACGACATCGGGAAGATCGTCATCCCGGAGGAGATCCTCAATAAGCCGGGCAAACTCACGAAAGAGGAGTTTGAGGTCATGAAGACCCACAGCGCCCGCGGCGCGGAGATGCTCAACAGCCTGCCGCTCAGCATGGAGTCCAAGCTGCTCCAGCACGCCTACGCCATCTGCCGGTGGCACCATGAGCGCTGGAACGGGGGCGGCTACCCGGACGGCCTGAAGGGCGCGGAGATCCCGCTGTCGGCGCAGCTTGTGGCGCTGGCGGATGTGTACGACGCCCTGACCAGCAAGCGCGTTTACAAACCGGCCTATTCCCATGAGCGCGCGATCGAGATGATCTTAAACGGCGAGTGCGGCGTGTTTAACCCGGATATCCTGGAATGTCTGAAGCAGGAGGAGAGCAGGCTGGAGGAGAAGATCCAGCAGAGAAGCGATGAGACCGCCACGAATGTGAACATTGTGCGCCTGTCCGAGGAGCTTTTGAAAACCAAGCTGGGGCAGACGGATTAAAAAGAGAGATTAGATCAGTGAAAAAAGAAACCCCGTCCGGCGTCGAGGAGACGTCCGGCGGGGCGTTTTTTATCCGTTGTCGGAGGCAGCCGGCAGGTACATATGTATCTTGACAATGCGGTTGTTCTCTACTATATCCGCCACCAGGCGCGTGCCGTCCGCCATGGTCACGGATTCGCCCGCCTCGGGGAGCCGGTCCAGCCCGGCGATGATGAGTCCCCCCAGGGAATCGTAGTCCTCGGAGTGCAGGTTCAGTCCAAGCGCGTCGTTGACGTCGTCCAGCTTCATGGAAGCCTCTATGATGTATTCTCTGTCGGAGATCCTGCGGATCAGGTCCTCCTCGTCGTGGTCGTACTCGTCGCGGATCTCGCCCACGATCTCCTCCAGCAGGTCCTCCAGGGTGATCAGGCCGGCGGTGGCGCCGTACTCATCCAGCACGATGGTAAAGTTGATGGCGTCTTTTCGCATCTCGTCCATCAGCTCGGCGGTGCTCTTGTATTCGTAGGTGAAGTAGGGCTCCCGCATCATGGAGCGCAGGTTGAAGCCGTCTTCCTGCGCGAAGATAAAGTCTTTGATGTTCAGGACGCCGATCACATTGTCGCTGCTCTCCTCATACACCGGCAGGCGCGTAAATTTTTCTTCCTGGAATACCCTCCGGACATCGCTGTAGGAGGAGTTCACATCCACAGACACCATATCCACCCGGGGGATCATGATGTCCTTGGCCTGCGTGTCCCCGAAATCGAACACGTTGTAGATCATCTGCTTTTCTTCCTGCTCGATGACGCCGTCCTCGTGGCTCACGTCCACGTAGGTGCGCAGCTCATTCTCGGTCATCACGTCGGTGCGCGCGTTGGGATCCACCCCCAAAAGCCCCAGGAACAGGTTGGCAAGCAGGTTCGTCAGGTAGATGACGGGCGTCAGGAGTCTGGCCAGCACATAGATGATCCCCGCGTCCGCGAGGGCCAGCTTTTCCGCGTTGTGGGAGGCCAGCGTTTTTGGGGAGATCTCCCCGAAGATGAGTATCAGCAGAGTTAAAAGGCCGCTTGCGATGCTCACAGCCCAGCTTCCGAACAGTCCCATGGTAAAGGACGTGGTCAGGGAAGCGGCGGCGATATTTACCACATTGTTGCCGATCAGGATCGCGCTCAGCATTTTTCCGGGATCTTCCGTCACCTTCAGCAGGGTGGCGGCGCGCTTGTCGCCGGATTCTGCCAGCACCTTGATCTTAATTTTGTTTACGGTGGTTAAGGCTGTCTCCGCGGATGAAAAAAAGGCGGACAGCGCGATCATGATGATAATAGCGCCTAGCTGTATGGCGTCTCCTGAGTCCAAAATAGCATCTCCCTTCGGTGCGTTGATATATGCTAACTATCATATCGTATTATTGTCTAAAAATCAAGCGCAGCGTGCCCACAATTTCCTGTCATAAACCGGATTTTTCCGCATATATTGAAACAGGTAGATGGGAGGGGAGCAAGATGTTGACGAAGAAAAGTGTTTATGCGGTCATACGGTCTCTGATCGCGGCTTATATCATCACGGGGATCCTGCTGTTGTTTGCCGCGCTTTTGATCTGCAA
>CANRIR010000067.1 GCA_947630735.1 uncultured Marvinbryantia sp. | reverse complement strand
TTTTGAGGATTTTTATGAAAAAGTGGTGGTTTCACGTACTTAGGGCTAGCCGCCGCGCTAGCGGCTTGGTACAATGTCAAAAAATTTTCGGCCGCGCAGACAAAGAAAATGTGCCCGGATTGCGCAAAAGTCATAATTTATTACAAAAAAGTCATTTTCAAGGATTATAAAAATGAAAGAATCTATGCTATAATAATATGTATTTATGATTCACAGGCATGTGAAGGCATTTGTTCACAAAAAATTTTTATAAAAAAATATCACAGGAGGGAACAATTATGACTATCAACAAAACACAACAGGGATCCGAACTTGTAATCGCGCTGGAGGGACGTCTGGACACCACCACCGCGCCCCAGCTTGAGGCGGAGATGAAGCAGAGCGTGAGCGGCGTCGAGAGCCTGATCCTCGATTTCGCAAAGCTGGAGTACATATCTTCCGCCGGGCTGCGCGTGCTGCTGGCTGCGCAGAAGGTTATGAACCGCCAGGGAAAAATGGTGGTAAAGAACGTGAACGAGACGATCAGCGAGATTTTTGAAGTCACAGGCTTCTGCGACATCCTGACGGTTGAATAACGCGCAGACTATCGAATGAAGGCAAGAGTGTGAACTATCATGGAGAATGAAAAGATTCTGGTACAGAACGAGGATTTCCTGAAAAAGACTTATCGCGCCGCGCTGCTGCCGTGCATGCTGTCCATCCTGAGCAGCAACATCAACATCCTGGTGGACGGCATCGTGGTGGGGCAGAAGCTGGGGGTGGACGGCCTTGCGGCCTTAAACCTCTGCATGCCCATCTATCTGGTGCTGTGCGTGATCGGTTCCTTTATCGTTTCCGGGGCCGCCATCACGGCGTCCGCCGCCATAGGGCGGGACCGGCAGGACGAAGCGCAGGAGCTGTACCGGCTGTCCATCGGCCTGTGTCTGGCCGCCTCCGTGATCGTCACTGCCCTGGGACTTCTGTTTCTGGACGGCATCGCGGCGTTCCTCGCGCCGGATGAAGTGCTGCGCCCGATGGTAAAAACCTACTCGGGCGTCACGATCGCAGGGTCCTTTGTGAAGATCTTTCTCTATGTGCCGTTCTGGTTTTTGCGGCTGGACGGCAGGAACCGGAATGTGATGATCTCTACCATCATCATGACGGTTACCAACATTGTGCTGGACTATCTGTTCCTGTACCCGCTGAACATGGGCGTGATGGGGGCCGCCCTCGCCAGCGTGCTGGCCACTGCCCTGGCGGTGGGGATGGGTTTCTGGCACCTGTGCGATAAAAAGAGCAGTTTCCGCTTCGGCATCCGCCTGCGCGCGTCGAAGGAGCAGTTTGCGGCCGTCCGCGCCAGCGGGACGCCCAACGCCCTGAACAACCTGGTGCAGACCCTGCGCGTCCTGGCGGTAAACAGCATCCTGGCGTCCTACGGCAACAACCTGTACCTCGCCATGTTTGCCGCGGTAAACTGTGTGAGCGAATTTTCCCTCTGTCTGGTTTCCGGCATCCCGCAGGCCGCGATGGCCATGCTCGGGGTATACCACGGGGAGCACGACACGGGGAGCACCGGCATTTTGATGAAGCTGGAGTGGGAGTTCGGGCGGAAATACGCGCTGGTGTTCGGGGCCGTCATTGTGGGCGGCGCCGGGCTGATCGCGCGCCTGTACGGCCTGGACGCGTCTTTGTACCTGCCCATGCTGTTCCTGGCACTGAGCGTGTTCCCGGCGATCATCAACAGCATTTTCCTGAACTACTACAACGTGTCCGGCCACAACACCTGGGCCAACGCCATCATCACCGCGAGGGTGTTCCTGTTTGCGGTTGCGGGCCTGGGCGTGCTGCGGCTTTTGCATTTGAGCCCCTGGGCGTTCCCGCTCATCGGCGATCTGGCGACGCTGCTCGCGTGGTACCTGACGGCGTGTCTTTTCCACAAAAAACATCCGCAGTTCAGCAAGTATCTTCTGGTGGATGAGGAATTGGAAAAAGAAAAGAAGACCCTGGATTTCTCCGTGGGAGGCACCATGGAGGAGATCTGCGACGCCAGCAGCAGAATATCGGAGTTCTGCGAGGAAAACGGCATGTCCATGCGCCAGGTCATGCATTTGAGCCTTTCCATGGAAGAATTGATGACCATGATCGTCACGCAGAACGGCAAAGAGCATGTGAATTTCGACCTGCGCCTGTTTACCCTGCAGGGGCACCGGGGGATCCGCATGCGCTACAACGGGATTTTATACAACCCGTTCGGGAACCAGTTTAAGATGGAAAACGACGAGGCCTATCTGGGCGTCAACATGATACAGAATATCGCCGAGAACGTGTTTTATCAGCGCCTTTTCGGCATGAATCTGCTGCAGATACAGATAAAAGACAACTGACGCGGCCGGGCGCATGAGCGCGGCCGCGGCTCAATGGGAGGGAAAATAATGAGTAGAACAATGAGTGAAGGAACAGCAAGCCTCTGGCAGCAGCACAGGGAAGCGTTCGAGCGGGACTGCGCACGGGCGGTTGAGCTCAGCCACGAGACGCTGATGCGCATTGTGGAGGACAACAAGAACACGCCCTACGGGAAAAAATACGGGTTTGACCAGATCAAAAGCGTGGAGGATTACCAGAGGATCGTACCTCTTTCGGACTATTCTTTTGTGGAGGAATATGTGCAGCGGATGAGGCAGGGCGAGGAGCACGCCCTGAGCGTGTACGGCGTGAAGGACTACGCCATGACCTCCGGCACCACCGGGACGGAAAAGCTGATTCCGGTCAGCACCCATGCCTACGACCACTGCAATCCGCTGATGTATTACACCTCCTTCTCCTGCGTGCCGGACATCGAGCACGACAAGGCCCTGCACATGAGCGTGTACCGCATGGAGCCGCCCGCGCGCGAGCCGGCGGTCATCGTCTCGGCGGGATGTTTCCGCGACTGCTACGACCGCGGCACCTACCAGCTGGAGGAGCGCTATGTGGGCGGCACAAGCCTGATGTTCTCCAAGGGGATCGGCGAAATCTGCTACGCAAAGCTGTGGGCGGCGCTGCTGGAGCCGGGTATGACGGGCATTCAGGCGTTCTTCCTGTATGACATCCTGCTGTTTTTGCGCTACTTCGAGGAGCACTGGGAGCGGGTTCTCACGGACATGGAGAAGGGCTCCATCCCCGATGATGTGGACCTGTCGGAGAAGATCCGCAAGGTGCTGCTCGATATGCTGCCCCTTCCGAAGGAGCGGGCGGAGCTGATCCGCCGGGAGTGCGAAAAGGGCTTCCAGGGGATCGCGAAGCGCCTGTGGCCCAGATTCCACTATGTGAGCGGCATCGGCGGAGCCACCTACCGCATGCAGGACATCGCCCTGCGCTACTATCTGGGGGACATTCCCTTCCATTATTATCTGTACGGCGCGTCGGAGTGCCTGATCGCCATTCCGATGGAGATGGACAAGGCGGAGTACGTGCTCACGCCGGAGATGGGCTTCTTTGAATTTATCCCGTACGGGGAGGACGCATCGGACGCGCGCCCCAGGCGCATCGAGGAGCTGGAGACGGGCAGACGCTACGAGATGGTGCTGACCAACCTCTCGGGGCTGTACCGCTACCGACTGAAGGACATTGTGGAGGTGCGCGGCTTCTACAAAGAGTCGCCCATTCTGGCCATGTGCTTCCGGCAGAACCAGGCCATCAACATAGCGGGAGAAAAAATGGATATGGAGACGCTGGCGCTGGCCTCCCAGGAGCTTGGCAGGGAGTACGGCATCAGCATCCACGAATTTAGTACATACGACGACACCTCGCTGGTTCCGGGGCGCTACCAGTGCTTCCTGGAAGCACACGAGATCCGAAGCCGGGAGGACGCAGAACGGGTTCTTGCGGCAAAGGCCGGGGCGGATGAAAACGGCAGACAGCAGCTCGCGGACATCCTGGACGGGATTCTGAAGCGGCTGAACGACGACTACCGCGATCTGCGCGAGCTGGGGATGATCGGACCGCCCAGCGCGGACATCGTGCCTATCGGCACCCACGAGGCCTGCAAGCTCAAATTCCGGGGAAGGCACGGGCAGAACAAGCCCCTGCAGTATCTGGCGGACCCGGATGTGATCGGATATATGAAAGAACACGCTTTTGCGCTGGAACGGTAATATTGGAGGACAAAGATTGAAAAATCTATAAAAAATAGGAAGGAATAGCTGTGGGCGATTTTTCAATCTTTATTTGTGACGCAAAAGCGGCGTCACAAAGGGCACCAAGCCTGCGGCATGGTACATGGAATGAAAAAGAGGAAATTTTCGGCATTGCTTTGCAAGATCCTGGTGGGTTTTGTGATCCTGACAATTGTGATCTGCGCGGCGACGATCGCGGTCGGAGTCATTCAGTACACGCGCTATATGATGCAGCTGTACAATGAGAAGGCCTACCAGACGGCGAGCACGTTCCGCACCTACATGACGGACGAGGAACTGCAGAACTATGTGGACGTTGCATGGAAGCTGAAGAACGGGACCGCGTCCGAAAAGGAAGTGCAGGACCTGGTAAATTCGGAGCGCTACCAGACCACAAGGCAGCTGCTCTTCAGCCTGCGCGAGAGCATGGAGGCCAACGACATCTACATGGTGCTGGCCGATCCGGAGGCGATGCACAACCCGCCCGCGGACGTGGAAAACTGGCAGCCCATGTTCTACATTTTTGACAGCTACGCGATGCCGGATCTCAGCTTTGATTTCGGCGGGCGGAGCGCGTTCAACATGGATTTTTTGGACAGCGTCCTGAAGATTCTGGACACGGGGGAGCGGGTGGACGACTTCTTCATCTCCGAGAGCGACTTCGGCTACAACACATCGGCCGTCCTTCCGCTAAAGAACGCCGACGGCGAAGTGATCGCCATGATCGGCGTGGAAGTGCCCATGGAGATTTTGGCCGTCGCGCTTCTGAACTACGCGAAGAGCGCCCTTTTGGTCATCGTCATTGTGACCGTGCTCTGCATGGTGGGATATATGGCGTATCTGTACCGCAAGATCGTGGCCCCCATCAACCTTGTTGCGAAGGAGGCCGGCCTGTTTGTGAAGGAGGAGAACAAGATCTCCGACAGGCTGTCCAGCGTGCACACGAAGGACGAGATCCAGGATCTGAGCGAGGCGCTGCTGCAGATGGAGCTGGACATCAACCAGTACATCGAGAACCTGACGCACGTGACGGCGGAGAAAGAGCGCATCGGCGCGGAGCTGGACGTTGCCACGCACATCCAGGCCTCCATGCTGCCGTGCATCTTCCCGGCGTTCCCGGAGCGCGAGGAGTTTGACATTTACGCGACCATGAACCCGGCCAAGGAAGTGGGCGGCGACTTCTACGACTTCTTTATGGTGGACGAACGCCACCTGGCCATCGTGATGGCGGACGTGTCCGGCAAGGGCGTGCCGGCGGCGCTGTTTATGGTGATCGGCAAAACGCTCATCAAAGACCACACGGAACCGGGCGTGGGCCTGGGGGACGTCTTCACGGAAGTGAACGACATGCTGTGCGAGTCCAACAGCGAGGGCCTGTTCATCACGGCGTTCGAGGGCGTGCTGGATCTGGTCACGGGCGAGTTTGTGTTTGTGAATGCCGGGCACGAAATGCCGTTCATCCAGAAGGCGGGCGGCGAATACAAGCCCTACAAGATCCGCGCGGGCTTTGTGCTGGCCGGCATGGAGGGCATGCGCTACAAGGCGGGAAGCATGCAGCTTGAGCCGGGCGACCGCGTGTTCCAGTACACGGACGGCGTGACGGAGGCCACGGACGCGCACAACGAGCTCTACGGGATGGAGCGCCTGGAGGCGGTGCTCAACCGGAACCAGGACAAGAAGCCGGACGAACTGCTTCCGGCGGTAAAGGCCGACATCGACGCCTTTGTGGGCGAAGCGCCGCAGTTTGACGACATCACTATGCTGTGCATGGAGTACAGGGAAAGAATGAAAGAGGTGTGATCCGAAATGAAGGAAATGACGATAGAGGCAAGGATCGAGAATATTCCGCAGGTGACGGAGTTTGTGGATGCGCAGCTGGAAAAATACGGTTGTTCCCTGAAGGCGCAGATGCAGATTGACGTGGCCATCGACGAGCTGTTCAGCAACATCGCGCACTACGCCTACCACCCGGGCAAGGGGTGTGCCACGGTGCGCGTGGAGACGCAGGAGGATCCGCTGGCCGTTACCATCACATTTATCGACCACGGCGTGCCCTACGATCCGCTCAAAAAAGAAGACCCGGACGTGACGCTCTCCGCGGAGGAGCGCGGCATTGGCGGGCTGGGCATTTACATGGTAAAAAAGAGCATGGACGGCATAGAGTATGAATACAAGGATGGCCAGAACATCCTGAAGATCACGAAAAATTTGTAAGATACGGCGCAGGATGCGAAGATAAGGCGTGCGGGA
>CANRIR010000066.1 GCA_947630735.1 uncultured Marvinbryantia sp. | reverse complement strand
GATTGATTGTCATAACGCATGCCTCCTTTGAACTACATTATACAGTTTTTGAAACTACATGACAAGTAATTTTTTATGGTTTGGAGGAAAAATGAATTTTCTGGATACTTTAAATGACAGACAGCGCGAGGCGGTCCTGCACACAGAGGGACCGCTTCTGATACTGGCGGGGGCAGGCTCGGGGAAGACCCGTGTGCTGACCCACCGCGTCGCGTACCTGATCGCGGAAAAGGACGTGAAGCCCTGGAATATTCTGGCCATCACGTTTACCAACAAGGCGGCCGGGGAGATGCGGGAGCGCGTGGACAAACTGGTGGAGGAGGGCGCGGCCAGCGTCTGGGTCTCCACGTTCCACTCCATGTGCGTGCGCATCCTGCGCAGGTTTATCGACCGGATAGGCTATGAGAACAATTTCTCCATCTACGACGCGGACGATCAGAAATCCCTGATGAAGGACGTGTGCAGGCAGCTTGAGATCGACACGAAGACCATTAAGGAGCGCTCCATCCTGGCGGCCATCTCCTCCGCGAAGGACGAGCTCATCTCCCCGGAGGAGTATGAGAAGGAGAACTTTGGGGATTTCTACAAGCGGAAGATCGCGATGGCCTACCGGGAGTATCAGGCGCAGATGAAGCGCAGCAACGCCCTGGATTTCGACGACCTGATCTTTAAGACCGTGGAGCTGTTCCGCACCTGCCCGGATGTGCTGGAATACTATCAGGAGCGGTTCCGCTACATCATGGTGGACGAGTACCAGGACACCAACACGGCCCAGTTCCAGCTGGTCAGCACCCTGGCCGGAAAATACCGCAACCTCTGCGTGGTGGGCGACGACGACCAGTCCATCTACAAGTTCCGCGGCGCGAATATCTGGAATATCCTCAACTTTGAGAAGGTGTTTGAGGACGCGAAAGTGATCAAGCTGGAGCAGAACTACCGCTCCACAAAAAATATTCTGGAGGCGGCCAACCATGTGATCCGCAACAACAGCGAGCGCAAGGATAAGACGCTCTGGACGGACAACGAGGAGGGCAGCCCCATCACGGCGAAGCAGTTTTTGACGGCCTACGACGAGGCGGATTTTGTGGCGCAGGACATTCAGAAAAAAGTGAGCAGGCACGAGGCGCAGTACGGGGACTGCGCGGTGCTCTACCGCACAAACTCCCAGTCCCGCCTGTTTGAGGAGCGGTTTTTGTTTGCAAACATTCCCTATAAGATCGTGGGCGGCATCAATTTCTACGCCCGCAGGGAGATCAAGGATCTGCTGGCGTATCTGAAGACGGTGGACAACGCCAGGGACGATCTGGCGGTGCGGCGCATCATCAACATCCCGAAGCGCGGCATCGGGGCGTCCACCCTGGCGAAGGTGCAGGCCTACGCCATGGAGCAGGATATCACGTTCTACGAGGCGCTGGAGATCGGGGACAAGATCCCGGGCATCGGGAGAACGGGCACAAAGCTGCGGGACTTTGTGACCTTTATCCGCACCCTGCGCAGCCAGGCCGAATTTTTGAGCCCTTCCGAGCTCTTAAAGACGCTCATAGAGTCCACCGGCTACGTGCGCGAGCTGGAGCAGGAGGACACGGAGGAGGCGGAGGCCCGAATTGAAAACATCGACGAGCTGATCAGCAAAGCCGCGTCCTATGAGGAGACCACCGGGGAACCCTCCTTGAGCGGCTTTTTGGAGGAAGTGGCCCTGGTGGCGGACATCGACTCTCTGGATGAGAACGAGAGCCGCGTGATCTTGATGACGCTCCACAGCGCCAAGGGGCTGGAATTTCCGAATGTGTACCTGACGGGCCTGGAGGACGGCCTTTTCCCAAGCGGCATCGGGATGGACGAGGATCCCGGCGCGCTGGAGGAGGAGCGCAGGCTCTGCTACGTGGGGATCACGCGGGCCATGCGCAGCCTGACCCTCACGCACGCCAAGATGCGGATGATACGCGGCGAGACCCGCATGAACCGGACGTCCCGCTTCTTAAAAGAAATCCCGTCCAGCCTTCTGGCCGGCAAAAAGAGTGATGCGGACGGCACCACCGGGAGTGCCGGGAGCCGCGGGGACGGGAGCGCTGCGGGCTATGGCAGCGCCGGGAGCTACGGAAACGCCGGTGGGCGCGGGGACGGAAATGCTGCGGGCTATGGCAGTGTCGGGAGTTATGGAAACGCCGGTGGGCGCGGGGACGGGAACGCTGCGGGCTATGGCAGCGCCGGAAGCTACGGAAACGCCGGGAGTTATGGGGGCACCGGCGGTTATGGAGGCGGGAACGACGGGGAGGCACCCAGGCGGATGGCCGACCTTCCCTACCAGCACGCGCGCAAGACATTCCGCAGCAAAGCATTCGACACGAAGCAGTTCCAGGTTACCAAAGCAGATCATCTGGACTATGAAGTGGGGGACACGGTCCGCCATGTGAAATTTGGCGTCGGCGTGGTGCAGGACATCAAAGACGGCGGCAGAGATTACGAAGTGACAGTGGATTTTGAAAACTATGGCGTGAAAAAGATGTTCGCTGCCTTCGCAAAGCTGCAGAAGGTGTGAGAAAATGCAGGTCATGTCGGAGAATAGAATGAGAAAAATTGGAAAAAAAAGGTGTGTACATTCGTGGCTGGTCCGCTGCGCGGCGGCCGGCCTGACCGCGGTGGCAGCGGCGTTCCTGTACGGAATGTCTGCGGGGGCAGTTTCGGCGTCCGCCGAAACCGCGCCGGAACAGATCGGCGAAACCGCGCCCGCGACGGCGGGAGAGATCATCCGGACGCCGGAGGAAGAGATCATAATCTCCCCGGCGGAGGAGACGGAGGCCGAACAGGAATTGGAGACGGAATCGCCCATCGATTTTGAATCTCTTCGCGCCAAAAATCCGGATATCTATTCCTGGATCCGGATCCCGGGAACGGTCATTGATTATCCGGTGCTCAGAAGCACCGGGGACCAGGAGTTTTATCTGCACCACGACGCGGACGGAAACGAGAGCGTGTACGGCTCCATTTTTTCACAGAATGTGAACAGGAAAGATTATACAGATTTTCTTACGGTGCTGTATGGGCACAATATGAGGGATTACAGCATGTTCGGTTCCCTGAAGCTCTTCCAGGAATCCAGCGTAATGCAGAATAACAAGTACATTTACATCTATCTGCCGGAGATTACCCTGCGGTACGAGATCTTCGCCGCATATTCCATCGAAGCGGTGCATCCTCTCTATCAGTTTGACCAGGAGGATATGCAGGATCATGAGGACTATCTGGAGCAGGTGGAGGAGCGGGGCGCGGACGTGAGCACCTTCGATGAAGAACTTTTTGAAACGATCACAAAGGACAGCCACATACTGTCCCTCTATACCTGCAATGGGGACCCGGACTACCGCTTTGTGGTGCAGGGAGTCCTCGACGAGCCGGAGGGCGGATGGACCGAGCTGGCCATCGCGCTCGGCCTGCGGGAGCCTCCGAGAAAACCGATGCGGCTGATCCCGTACATCCCGGTAAGGGACTGATAAGGGAGAACCCGCAATACCAGCGAAAGCCGAAGGGTGCCGGCTCCATTTTTCCCATAAAGAGTGCCGATTTGCGAAATATGTTGGAAATTGACTGATTTGTAAAAAATGTAAATTCCCTATGGTAAAGATGTTCGAATTGTGTTATACTAAAAAAAACCTTTATAAAAGAAAGGATGTGCAGATATGAACAGAATGGAAGATTTGTTGACAGCTATCCAGAGAAGGGACGAGGAAAAACATAAAAATACGGTGCTGTGGGTTCTGGCGATCATCGGTGCTGTGACAGCCATAGCAGGCATTGCGTATGCAGTTTATAGATACCTTACACCGGATTATCTGGAGGATTTTGACGACGACTTTGATGACGACTTCGACGACTACTTCGAAGATGATCTGGAAGAAACTCCCGATGCCGAGAAAGAAAAGGAAGAAGCGGCAGGCGAGGACGCTGAGGAAGAGATTTTTGTGGATGAGAGCAAAGAAGGATCTGAAAAAGAGGAGCAGTAAACAGCCGTCAGCCGGCTGTCTGATGTGAGCAGGCAGTCTGCCGGACTTATATTGGTGAGAAAGTAAAGAGAACCGCCGCAGGAAATGCGGCGGTTTTTTCAAAGCGGGAAATGTTCGGAAGCATGGGAAAAGCCTGCGCGGAAAAAGCGTGTGGGAACATGGGAAAAGCCTGCGCGAAAAAAGCGTGTGGGAACATGAGGAAAGCCTGCGCAGAAGAACGTATGGGACTATGAAGAAAACCTGCATAAATAAACGTGTGGGGAAATGTGGGAGCGGACGGATGAAAAAAGGACAGATTTTAGAGGGCTGTGTCAAAGAGATTCAGTTCCCAAATAAAGGGCAGGTGTTTGTGGAGGGCGAACCCAGACCTGTGACGGTGAAGAACACGATAGCGGGTCAGAAAGTGCGCTTTCAGATCAATAAGCTGCGCGGGGGAAAGGCTGAGGGAAGACTTCTGGAGGTGCTGGAAAAATCTCCCCTCGAAACGGAAAGCCCGTGCCCGCATTTTTCAGACTGCGGCGGGTGCACTTATCAGAACCTTCCTTATGAACAGCAGCTTTCTATGAAAGAGGCGCAGGTGAAAAAACTGCTGGACGGGGTGTGCAAAGACTATCTGTTTGAGGGAGTCCACGCAAGCCCGGAGCAGGAGGGCTACCGCAATAAGATGGAGTTTTCCTTCGGGGATATTTGCAAGGACGGGCCTCTGTCACTGGGTCTGCACAGGCGCGGCAGTTTTTACGACATCGTGACGGTAGACCGGTGCCGGATTGTGGACGAGGATTTTCGGGCCATTCTCTCCTGTGTCCTAGAACATTTTGCGCAGGCAGGCACAGACTTCTACCATAAGCTGAGCCATCAGGGCTACCTGCGCCACCTTCTGGTGCGGAAGGCCAAAAAGACCGGCGAGATCCTGGTGGATCTGGTGACGACGTCCCAGACGGACAGCCTGCGCAGCCCGGAACTTCTTCAGAACATGGCAGAGAAACTGCGCTCTCTGCATCTTCACGGAAAGATTGCGGGCATTCTCCACACGGTAAACGACAGCCTGGCGGACGTCATTCAAAACGACCGCACCGATGTGCTGTTCGGCCAGGATTATTTTTATGAGGAACTTCTGGGACTGCGTTTTCGCATCACGCCCTTCTCCTTTTTCCAGACCAATTCCCTGGGTGCGGAGGTGCTCTATGAATTGGCCCGCTCTTATGTGGGCGAGACGCGGGATAAAACCATCTTCGATCTGTACACAGGCACCGGCACCATTGCGCAGATTCTTGCACCGGTGGCAAAAAAAGTGGTGGGCATCGAGATCGTGGAGGAGGCCGTGGAAGCAGCCAGACAGAACGCGGCGGCAAACGGCCTGCAAAACTGCGAATTTCTGGCCGGAGACGTGCTGAAGGTCATCGACGGGGTGGCGGAAAAACCGGATTTGATCGTGCTGGATCCGCCCCGCGACGGCATCCATCCAAAAGCGCTTTCCAAGATCATTGCTTATGGTGTGGACAGGATCGTCTATATTTCCTGCAAGCCCACCAGCCTGGCCAGGGATCTTGTCGTGCTGCAGGAGTGCGGCTATCGTGTGGAGAAGGCGGCGTGCGTGGACCTCTTTCCGGGGACATATCATGTGGAAACTGTCTGCCTCTTGAGCAACACCCAAAGTAAGAAGAAAGAGTCCTATATTACGCTTGATGTGGAGATGGCTGATTACTATCGCATCAAGAACGAAGGGAAGAATTCTACCACCTAAGGTTCAGCCTCACAATCGAATAGGAATTTAAATAGATAGTCTGCAAATTAAAATTCTGCCATTTTAGAATTGGCATATGTGACATGAAAAATGCTACCGGCGGCAGCGGGCGGATCATGCCTTGAAGACACCGGAATCTTACAGCGAGAGTGCAGGGGGGAGGTAACAGAATGGATAATAGAGAACATATGGGAAAGAATAAAGATGGAGTAATATTTCCTATTGCTCCTAATCTTTCCGAAATGGGTGACAGTTATTTGGAGTTTATAGAAAAAATCAAGATGGAAATTCAGAAGCAGAGAGTTTCTATTGTAATGAAGGCCAATGCCGGTATGATCTGCCTTTATTGGAATATCGGCAAGGATATTTTAGCAAAACAGGAAGAAGAAGGATGGGGAGCCAAAGTTATTGACCGCATGGCAAAAGATTTGAAGGAAGCGTTTCCTGACATGTCTGGATTTTCCCCAAGAAATATTAAGTATATGCGAAAATTTGCTCAGTGCTGGCCGGACTATGAAATTGTGCAACGGGTCGTTGCACAAATACCGTGGCGTACAAATATATCATTAATGGACAAACTAAAAACGGAGGAAGAACGCATATGGTATGCTGGTAAAACGATAGAAAATGGATGGAGTAAAGCGATTCTGGAGTTGCAGATTCAGAACAGATTGATGGAGCGTACCGGAAAGACGGT
>CANRIR010000065.1 GCA_947630735.1 uncultured Marvinbryantia sp. | reverse complement strand
CTTCGGTTTTCGCAAAACCGTTCCAAAACCGTTGAAACCGGCTCCATATTTTGCTATACTGGTAGTGTACGGAGCGCGATGCAGCCGCCCCGCCGACAGCAATTCGAAAACGGAGAACAATGTGCCATGGCAAAAAAACGATCCAGGAAAAAAAACACCGCCGCAAAAACGTCCCGGGAACCCTTTCTCACCCAGAAGGACCGCGTGTGTATTTTTCTTCTGATGCTCTTTTTTACGATCCTGGCATTTTTCCGTCTGGGGAACACCTACGCGCCCCAGACCATCTATACGGCCACCCAGGAGGACCGGGACATCGTCCTGGATTTCGGGGATTATATAGGGATCCGCTCCGTTTATCTATACCTTAACCACGAAGCGAACCGTCATTTTACCCTGTCCGCCTTCAACGAGGTTACCCGCCAGTGGGAAGTTTTCAACAGCAGCGCCGAGGCGTCCTCCGTCTTTGCGTGGAACAAGCTGGATATCAGCTATTCCCTGCGCTATCTGGGGATCGTGACCCTGGATGAAACCTGCCCCATCAACGAGCTGGTGGCGGTGACCACGGAGGGGGACGTCATACTGCCCCAGAACGCGCAGGAATATCCGGAGCTCTTTGACGAGCAGCAGATGTTCCCGGAAGTGAGCACTTACCTGGACGGCACCATGTTCGACGAGGTCTACCACGGCCGCACGGCCTACGAGTTCCTGCACGGCCTTACCACCTACGAGACCACGCACCCGCATCTGGGGAAATCCCTGATCTCCCTGGGCATCGCCGTCTTTGGCATGACCCCGTTCGGCATGCGCTTTGTCCCGGCGATCTTCGGCATCTTTATGATCCCGCTGATCTATCTGTTTGCCAAGCGGCTGTTTCAGAGCACGTTCTGCGCCGCGGCTACCGCGTTTCTGCTGGTGTTCGACTGCATGCACTTTACGCTCTCTCGCATCAGCACCATCGACATTATCGCGGCGTTTTTCATCCTGCTGATGTACTATTTTATGTACCGCTACATCACGGAGGACACCGCGTACCGCTCCTCGCCGCAGGCTTTGCGCGACGCCTTCCCGCCCAGGCAGGTGTATCTGCCGCTGGCCCTCTGCGGCGTCAGCATGGGCCTGGGCATTGCGACCAAATGGACCGGCGTGTACGCGGCCGCGGGGCTCGCGCTCATTTTTGCGGCGCACACCATCCTGCACAATCCCAAAAAGCAGACGCTTCGCCTGTTTTTCTTCTGCTGCCTGTTTTTTATCGCCATCCCGCTTGTGATGTACGTGCTCTGCTTCATCCCGGTGGTGGGGCAGACGCCGTACAAAAACCTGCTGGACAAAGCCATCCAGAGCACCAGATATATGTTCAGCTACCACTCCAACCTCCAGGCCACACACCCCTACAGCTCGCGCTTCTATGAATGGCCGTTCATCAAAGTGCCGCTGTTGGACGCGAGCGCGGCGCTGGACGACACCCATGTGAGCGCCGTCAGCACCATGGGGAACCCGGCCATCTGGTGGCCCGGCGTCTTCACGGTCCTTTTTGTGATCTTCCGCGCGGTTTTCAAAAAAGACAAACAGGCGGCTTTCCTCTCCGTCGCCTATCTGGCGCAGTACCTGCCGTGGATATTGGTGTCCCGCAGCACCTTCATCTACCACTATTTCCCCTCCGCCATCATGATGCTGCTCTGCATGGGCTACACCATAAACTGCATCCTCTGCGCCGCCCCGAGGAAAACAGAAGAAGCCGCGGCGAAAGCTGGAAAATCCCCGCTAAAAACGGGAAAAGTCCCGGCAGCGGGCGACCAGACAAGGGCAAAAAGAATGGCAGTGATCGTCTTTTATCTGACAATCGCCGCCATGTGTTTCCTGCTGTTCTACCCCGTCATCTCCGGCTATCCAGTGACCCGGGAGTGGGGAAAGCACCTGAGGCTCCTGAAGGGCTGGGTCCTGGTTCTGTAATTTCGTTTTCCTGCGTCTCCTCCGGGCACGATTCTTCCTGGGTTTCCTCCGGGCACGGTTCCTCCTGGATTTCTTCCAGACACGGTTCTTCCTGAATCTCCTCCAAGTATGGTCCCTCCTGGATTTCTTCCAGGCATGATTCTTCCTGTGGCTCCTCCAAACATGCTTCCTCCTGGATTTCTTCCAGACACGATTCTTCCTGCGGCTCCTCCGGACACGATTCTTCCTGCGGCTCCTCCGGACACGGTTCTTCCTGCGGCTCGCTCAGCTCGCAGGCCTGCCGGTAGACATCATAGCCCACCAGGAGGATCAGCGCCAGAAGTCCGATGGCCGTGTATTGAATAGGCACGATATCTACCGCGATCAGATAGGGCATGAACGTGATCACCGAGACCAGGGAAAATCCAAAATACAGCCAGAGCTTCCGCACGTCCAGCATGGCGTAGAGAAGCGCCAGCAGATCAATAAGAAACCCGTACCGGTCGTGCATGTGCGGCAGGGTGTACACCGTCACGGACACGGTCAGAAGGGCCAGGCTTACCACAAATTTATCCGTGAGCCTGACTTTTTTTGTGTACACAAAATAGGCAATCCCGCCCAGCAGCATGACCGTCAGGACCATGCCGGATCCGCTCAGCTCCGCCGCGTGGTGCGTGGTGGTCATCACTTCATCCAGGAATGCGTACATGTTGGGGTATGCCAGGGTTCCCCAGGGGTACATGCCGGACTGCCGGAAATAGATGGTCATCAGGTCCCAGAAGCCTCTCCCCATCAGCCACGCGGGAACAGCGCTCAGCACGTAGATGACCGGCACCCACAGGAAATGCCGCAGCAGGATGGTCCGCCGCTTTGCCCACATGATGAGCAGAAACGGCACGATAAAGAGAGCCTGCAGCTTAAACGCGAACGAAACGCCCACAAACACCAGGCAAAAAGTACTGTTTTTCCGGAAAAACCCGTACAGGGCCAGCAGGATAAACGTGCAGTAAATAATGTCGCACTGCGCCCAGTACGCCCCGTCTATAATGACCGCCGGCGAAAACAGCAGAAACGTCATGCCCAGGATGCCCCGGCGCACACTTCCCGTGAGCCGGTAAACGATCATCAGCACCGTCAGGGCCGCCGCATAGTCGAACAGGATGGACACCGCCTTGAGCCCGACAAGATCGCTGTCAAAATATGACAGCAGACACATGATATACATATAGGGCGACGTGTAATTGGAGATCTCCACCCCCAGCGACACAAATCCGCCCTTTTCCCGGATCTGATCCATCCACGGCTTGAGGAAGCCGTAATAATCCGCCGATTCAATGGGCAGCAGACAGATGCGCACCAGCAGCGCCAACACCAGCACGCACGCAGCGAAGGCCAGGTCCACCACGCGGCACCTTGCGGAACCTATAGCTATTTCCTGAAACATCACACGGTCAAAGACCCTCTCATTTTCTTTCATCTGCAGCCGCCTTTCCGGTCTGATCCTTTTGATCCTTTTTATTCTCCGCAGCCATTGTCTGCGCCGTGTCCGCCCGTCCGGTTTCCGCCTGCATCCGGCAGGCCAGTTCCCGGTATCTGTCCTCAATCCTGATCAACTGTATCTCAAAATCCTGTCGGTTTTTCTGCACAATGTTCTGCAGGATCATCCCCGAAAAAAAGGATTGCAGCGCGGCGATGGCGGCAAAGCCACAGACAATCAGCGTCGGAAAATTCGGAACCTTACCGGTCCGCAGAAAAGTCATAAACACCGGGACAAAAAAGCCTGTCGCCAGCAGCGCCAGCACCACGGCGAACAACCCGAAAAAGGCCAGGGGCTTGTAATTCTTATACAAGCGGACGATCGTCTTCAGGACCCGGATCCCGTCCGAAAACGTGTCCAGCTTCGACTCGCTTTCCTCGCCCCGATCCCGATACGGCACCACCACATTTTCCACCGTCATATTTTTATCCGCCGCGTGAATGCTCATTTCGGTCTCGATCTCAAACCCCTGGGACAGCACCGGAAAAGACTTTACAAACCGGTAGCTGAACGCCCGGTACCCCGTCATAATGTCCTTCATATTAGTGTGGAACATGACATTGATCGCGCTGCGCACAAGAGAATTTCCAAAATTGTGGAACGGACGCTTGTTCTCGCTGAAGTATGTGGACGACAGCCTGTCTCCCACCACCATGTCCGCGTTCCTGTTCAGCACCTCGTCCGCCATCTGGGCAGCGCACGCGGCGGGGTAAGTATCGTCCCCGTCCGCCATGATATAGCAGCACGCGTCCACTTCGCGGAACATCCGCCGGATCACATTGCCCTTTCCCTGCTTCGTCTCGAACCGCACGACGGCTCCCGCTTCGGCGGCAATCTGCGCGGTGCCGTCCGTAGAGTTATTGTCATACACATAAATGGCGGCGTCCGGCAGCGCTTCCCGGAAATCCGCCACCACTTTCGCAATGGTCTTTCCCTCATTGTAACAGGGTACCAAAACAGCTATCTTATCCATAAGGCTCTCCCGTGGCCATATTACAGCCAGAACATTACCTGATATTTTACTGTGGAAAACAGGTCTTTGCGGTAATCCATCAGCGACTCTCCCGTATCTACAAAAAATTGCAGTCCCTGATAGAGCGCCGCCACGGCCAGGCAGACCAGCAAAAAAACCAGCATCGGCTTTTCCAGGGCGCTTCCCTTTGCCTTTTCAAAGAGCAGCAGCCAGGCCAAAAACGCGGCAAACACAATGAAAAACAGAAAATCGCCAAAATACCGCAGCAGAATCCCCGCCACCTGCGCGTCCAGCACGGCGATAACCGCCGCCGAGATCATCCCGGCATAGGCCATGAACAGAAGGGGCTTGTGCCTCTGTTCCACATGCTTTCGGAAAATGACCAGCGCCGGGCATAGCCAGGCAAACAGACTGATGGCAAACACCCCGCCGTAGGTGCTCTCAAAGATCGTCGTGCCCAGATAGTTGGTGTCAAAAGAGTTCGCCGCAAGAAACGGGAACGTCAGCTTTAACTGCACCGGCGCGAAAAAGTAGGCCCATATTCCAAGCCCGATCCGATCCGCCACCAGTCCCCGGTTGCGCATATCATTCATGGTCAGATTATAGTTTGCGCCAAAGTTGAAAATGGAGCCAAAGCGGATGTAGTTGTAATACATCAGAGCAAGCGCCACCGCGGCCATGGGCAGAAGAAACGAGAACGCGCATGTACGGCCCTCCCGCGACTTCAGGTAGCGGTAGGAAAACATATAGTTTCGAAGCAGGATTACCGAAAAAGCCGCTATCAGAAACAGCTGCGGTCTGCACCCAGCCACAAGCGCCGTGCAGAGCGACCCGGCGGCAACCAGCTTTGCCGAGAGCCCTCCGCCCTCTTTGTTTGCACAGAGAAAACACCAAAATCCCAGCAGGCCGAGGGCCAGGGCGGAAAGGATCGGCACAGTGTAGATATCCGGCCGCCTGCACATATAGACCAGCCCGCAGCTAAGCACCGTCGTCTCGGACAACAGGTACCATGCGCCGACACTCGTTTTGGGGAACCAGCGCTTCAGGATGCGGTGGATCACGCCCATCAGCGCGATCAAAAAGACCGCCGCCATCACAAAGATGGCATCCCTGTTGTGCAGCTGCCTGTGCGTGAGCAGATAGTAGGGGAAATACAGCAGCACTTCCGGGACTACCCCGAAATACACATAATACTTGCCCTCGTAGTATGCATGGTCCCAGAGGAAACCCTGCCCGGTTTCATCCATTACCTTTTGCCGGTATGCTCTATCATATGGATTTTCCATATCTATCAGCGCCTGGTCCGGCTCCTGAAGAAGCGAAACCTGTCCGTTGGCAAAAGCCTCCGCCAGCTTTTGGTATTGACAGCTCCACTCCGTCCGATCATCCTGGAAATAGGGATTGATGTGCACCAGCACACCCGCCCCCAGAATGTGCAGCGCGAGAAAGCCCGGCACCAACACTTTTTTCCAACGTCCGCACTCCAGGTAGCGCACGCGGTACACGCGGGAAGCAGGCCGGAAAGCATAGAAAAACACGCCGATGCACCAGAGCGCCAGCACTCTTGCAAGCGAGAAAAACATGGGAATCCGCGGGTTCAGCAGATATCCCAGGCGGAAATTGACCCCGTCGTCCAGGGCGAGCGTCAGTTTCAGGCTCTTGCAATTCCCATAAAAATGATAGGTAAGATATCTGCTCTTCTCCTGGGAGTGCCAGATATCCCGGTCCGGAATCCAGTATTCCAGCTCATTGGAGTCATCTCTGGCGTGCTGATACAGTGTGGCCGCCCGGTTGACGCTCTCCTGGTTTTCCAGGACATCCACGTCCAGATACAGCGTTTTCAGTTCCCGATTGATGTTGGAAAACTCGATCGTCTTTTCACCCGGCCCGGTCAGATAACTGCCGTCATCCTGCATGACCAGCCCTTCCCCAAGAGTGATCTGGTAGGATTTTATCTCCCGGTTGCCCATCGACTCCCAGTGGCGGAAATTGAAGACTAAAAGCTCCAGTGCCAGCACGGCCAGTGTGATTTTTAATATGACCGGAAAATTTATCCGGCATGGTTCTGTTCTCTGCATATGTTCTGCTCCCTGCCGCGCCCTTTTCTCTCTGCGCACAGATATATCATAGCACAGATTGCAAAAAGGAGAGAAATTATTTTTGCGGCCTTCCACAGCAACGGTTCAAGCAAATCAAAAATAAAACTTTAAAAATTCGCGTTCTGAATTGGCACCGCCACACTATAATCCCCAAAATTCTTTATCTTAAACGCATCCATATGGTAATACCGGACGTTCTCCGTCTTTATCACGTATATGAC
>CANRIR010000064.1 GCA_947630735.1 uncultured Marvinbryantia sp. | reverse complement strand
TTTTTTTGTGGTACACTTTTTTAAGTTTGGGGTTTAATAGCGAAGGGGGTATGCCTTACGCTTTTATTCCCTTTTTTCATGCACACACATTCGAAAGGCGGAAAAGCTATGAAAGCATTTCTTATTCTGGAAGATGGGACGGTTTTTGAGGGGCAGAGCATCGGCTCCCAAAGGGAGGTCATCAGCGAGGTGGTGTTCAACACTTCCATGACCGGCTACCTGGAAGTCCTCACCGACCCGTCCTATGCGGGGCAGGCGGTCGTCATGACCTATCCCCTGATCGGCAATTACGGCATTTGCACAGAAGATATGGAATCGGACCGCCCGTGGCCCGACGCCTACATTGTCAGGGAATTATCCCGCATTCCCAGCAACTTCCGCTCGGAAGGCACAATTCAGGATTTTCTTGTAAAGTATGATATCCCCGGGATCTCCGGAATAGACACCAGAGCGCTGACAAAGATCCTTCGCGAAAAAGGAACCATGAACGGCATGATCACCACAGACGGCAGCTTCCGCCTGGAGGAGGTTCTGCCGCGCATTGCCGCGTACCGCACGGGCAAGGTGGTGGAGAAGGTAACCTGCCGGGAGAAATATGTGCTGGCGGGAGACGGGCCGAAGGTGGCGCTTCTGGATCTCGGAGCGAAGCGCAATATCGCCAGGTCCCTGAACCGGCGGGGCTGCCGCGTTACTGTGTACCCGGCGCTCACGAAGGCGGCCGAGATCATCGCCGACGTGCCGGACGGCATCATGCTCTCCAACGGGCCGGGGGATCCGAAGGAGTGTGCCTCCATCATTGAGGAGATCAAAAAGCTGTATCAGACCGACATCCCCATCTTTGCCATCTGCCTGGGACATCAGCTGATGGCGCTGGCCAACGGCGCCGATACTTACAAAATGAAATACGGGCACCGGGGCGGCAATCATCCGGTAAAAGACCTGAAGACCGGGAGGGTGTATATATCGTCGCAGAACCACGGGTATGTGGTGGACGCCGCAAAGCTGGACGCGTCCGTGGCGGTTCCCGCCTTTACCAATGTGAACGACGGGACCAACGAGGGGCTGTCCTACACGGGCAAAAACATTTTTACCGTCCAGTTCCATCCGGAGGCCAGCCCGGGCCCGCAGGATTCCGACTACTTGTTTGACCGGTTTATGAAGATGATGGAGGTGGACAGATAATGCCGAAGAATCCGGATATAAAAAAAGTGCTGGTCATTGGCTCCGGCCCGATTGTCATCGGACAGGCGGCGGAGTTTGACTATGCGGGCACCCAGGCCTGCCGTTCCCTGAAGGAAGAGGGGATCGAGGTGGTGCTTTTGAACTCCAACCCGGCCACCATCATGACGGACAAGGACATCGCGGACCGGGTGTACATCGAGCCGCTTACCGTGGAAGTGGTGGAGCAGCTCATTTTGAAGGAGCGCCCGGACAGCGTACTGCCCACCCTGGGCGGACAGGCGGGGCTGAACCTGGCCATGGAGCTGGAGGAGAGGGGCTTTTTGAAGGAGCACCAGGTCCGCCTCATCGGCACCACGGCCCAGACCATCAAAAAGGCGGAGGATCGTCTGGAATTTAAGAGCACCATGGAAAAGATCGGCGAGCCCATCGCGCCCTCCAAAGTGGTGGAAAACGTGGAGGACGGACTCGCCTTTACCAACAGCATCGGCTATCCGGTGGTGCTGCGCCCGGCCTATACCCTGGGCGGCAGCGGCGGCGGCATCGCCCACAACCCGGAGGAGCTGATGGAGATCCTGGAGAACGGTCTGCGCCTCTCCCGCGTGGGGCAGGTGCTGGTGGAGCGCTGCATTGCCGGCTGGAAGGAGATCGAGTATGAGGTAATGCGCGACAGCGCCGGCAACTGCATTACCGTCTGCAACATGGAGAACATCGATCCGGTGGGCGTGCACACGGGGGACAGCATTGTCGTGGCACCATCCCAGACCCTGGGGGACAAGGAGTATCAGATGCTCCGCACCTCCGCCCTGAACATCATCAGCGAGCTGAAGATCACCGGCGGGTGCAACGTGCAGTTCGCCCTGCATCCCACCAGCTTTGAATACTGTGTCATCGAGGTAAACCCGCGCGTGAGCCGTTCCTCGGCGCTGGCATCCAAGGCCACGGGCTATCCCATCGCGAAGGTGGCGGCAAAGATCGCCCTGGGCTACACCCTGGACGAGATCAAAAACGCGATCACGGGGAAGACCTACGCCAGCTTCGAGCCCATGCTGGACTACTGCGTGGTCAAGATCCCGCGCCTCCCCTTCGACAAATTCATCAGCGCGAAGCGCACGCTCACCACGCAGATGAAGGCTACGGGCGAGGTGATGAGCATCTGTGACAATTTCGAGGGGGCCCTGATGAAGGCCATCCGCTCGCTGGAGCAGCATGTGGACAGCCTGATGTCCTACGATTTCTCCCATCTGGACGAGGACGCCCTGATGAAGCAGCTGAACAAGGTGGACGACCGCCGCATCTGGGTGATCGCGGAGGCGCTGCGGCGCGGCATCTCCTACGAGCGCATCCACGAGGCCACCATGATCGACGTCTGGTTTATCGACAAGCTGGCCATTCTGGTGGAGATGGAGCAGGCCCTGAAAACGCGGGAGCTGACCGTGGATCTCTTAAAAGAGGCGAAGCGCATTGAGTTTCCGGACAATGTGATCGCGCGGCTGACCCAAAAGACGGAGCAGGAAATCCGGCAGATGCGCTATCAGAACGGCATCACGGCGGCCTACAAGATGGTGGACACCTGCGCGGCGGAGTTTGAGGCCAGCACGCCCTATTATTACTCGGTGTTTGGCAGCGAGAACGAGGCGGTCAGGACCGGGGGGAGAAAAAAAGTGCTGGTGCTGGGCAGCGGGCCCATCCGCATCGGCCAGGGGATCGAGTTTGATTTCTGCTCCGTGCACTGCACCTGGGCGTTTTCGAAGGAAGGCTATGAGACCATCATCATCAACAACAACCCGGAGACGGTCAGCACCGATTTCGACATCGCGGATAAGCTGTATTTCGAGCCGCTTACCCCGGAGGACGTGGAGAATGTGGTTAATCTGGAGAAGCCGGACGGCGCGGTGGTGCAGTTCGGCGGCCAGACGGCCATTAAGCTGACCGAGAGCCTTATGAAGATGGGCGTGCCCATCCTGGGGACTTCCGCGGAGAATGTGGACGCCGCGGAGGACCGCGAGCTGTTCGACAAGATCCTGGAAAAATGCGGCATCCCGCGCCCCGCGGGACATACGGTATTCACGGCTGAGGAGGCCAAAAAGGCGGCCAACGAGCTGGGCTATCCGGTGCTGGTGCGCCCGTCCTACGTGCTGGGCGGCCAGGGCATGCAGATCGCCATCAACGATGAGGATGTGGACGAATTTATCGGCATCATCAACCGCATCGCGCAGGAGCATCCCATCCTGGTGGACAAATACCTGATGGGCAAGGAGATCGAGGTGGACGCGGTCTGCGACGGCGAGGACATTCTGATCCCGGGCATTATGGAGCACATCGAGCGCGCCGGCATCCACTCCGGCGACAGCATCTCGGTGTACCCGGCCCAGAGCATCAGCCGGAAGGTAAAGGACACGATAGAAGATTACACGAAGAAGCTGGCCCAGTCCCTGCACGTGATCGGGCTGATCAACATTCAGTTTATCGCCTGCGGCGACGAGGTGTATGTCATCGAGGTAAACCCGCGCTCCAGCCGCACCGTGCCCTACATCAGCAAAGTGACGGGCATCCCCATTGTGCCGCTGGCCACAAAGGTCATTCTGGGCGCGAAGATACGCGACCTGGGCTACACGCCGGGCCTGCAGCCGGAGGCGGATTATTTCGCCATCAAGATGCCGGTCTTCTCGTTTGAAAAGATCCGCGGCGCGGACATCAGTCTGGGGCCGGAGATGAAATCCACGGGCGAGTGCCTGGGAATTGCAAAGACCTTCCATGAAGCGCTCTACAAGGCGTTTCTGGGCGCGGGCGTCAACCTGCCGAAGCACAAAAACATGATCATGACCGTGCGGGACGAGGACAAGGCGGAGGCGGCGCAGATCGCCAAGCGCTTTGAGGAGCTGGGCTACAATATCTTTGCCACCAAGGGCACGGCGAAGGCCCTCATGGAGGCGGATGTGCAGGTGCGCATGACGCGCAAGATCGAGCAGGAATCCCCCAACATTCTGGATCTCATCCTGGGGCATAAGATCGACCTGGTCATCGACACGCCCTCCCAGGGCGTGGAGCGCAGCCACGACGGATTTATCATACGCAGGAATGCCATCGAGACCGGCGTCAATGTGATCACGGCCATCGACACGGCCAAGGCGCTGATCTCCAGTCTGGAGAACACGGACCAGCAGAAATTGTCGCTGATCGATATTGCGGCGATATAGATCTGCCATGTTTTATTTTTCCAGTTACATTGCGGGAAAGAGTATGCTATACTGAATCTGTGCTTCGCGGTCTGCCCGGCAGAGCGCGAGAAACACAACACCGCTTCGGAATATTTTGGAAAGGAGCCCGAGCCGGCATGAGAAAGCGTTCGCATATTTCGCTTGCCCGATTTATTGTGGAAAATATGGAGGAGAGCTGGCTGTGCTATCACAGGAAGGCCTTCTATCTGGGCTCCATCCTGCCAGACTGCCGGCCGTCGTTTCTGACAAAGCGGCATGAGTTTTACGCCACGTTCGACGACGTCGCCCAGGCTATCCGCGACCTCGCGCAGGAGTGCGCTCTGCCTGCGCAGGGAAGCGTCTCTTACTGGAGGCGTCTGGGGGAGGTCACCCACTATGTGGCGGATTATTTTACGTTCCCCCACGACAGCGCGTACACAGGCACTCTGCGGGAGCACTGCGCCTACGAGAGGGAACTGCGCGATTATCTGAAGGAATATATTGCCAGTGGGAAAGCCGCGCTGTTGGACGTGGGCCAGCAGCTCTTTGAGAGCGTGGAATCTCTGCTGGATTTTGTGCGGAGTGCGCACGAAGAATATCAGAACCTGCCGCACACGGTGGAGGGCGATGTGAATTACATCGTCCGGCTGTGTCAGCAGGTTCTGGCAGGTATCGTGCAGCTGCGGGCTGCAGATCAGGAAATGCAGTTTTAATTATCTTCCAGTTTGTCCTCGTCCACGGTGTAGACCTGACGTTTCCGGGCCATCTCGTCGCTCGCCAGATATTCGTCGTAGGTCGTGATCTTGTCGATCATCGTGCCGTTGGGCAGGATCTCCATGATGCGGTTGGCGGTCGTCTGCACGATCTGATGGTCGCGCGAGGTAAACAGCATCACGCCCGGGAATTTGATCATGCCGTTGTTTAAGGCCGTGATGGCTTCCATGTCCAGATGGTTGGTGGGCTCGTCGAAGATCAGCACGTTGGCCCCGGAGATCATCATTTTGGACAGGAGGCAGCGCACTTTTTCACCGCCGGAGAGCACCTTCACTTTTTTGACGCCGTCGTCGCCCGCGAACAGCATGCGGCCCAGGAAGCCGCGCACGTAGGTCACGTCTTTGATCTCGGAGTACTGGGTCAGCCAGTCCACGATGATCAGGTCGTTGTTAAATTCCTCGGTGCTGTCCTTCGGGAAATAGGAGCGGGAGGTGGTAACGCCCCACTTAAAGCTGCCGGAATCCGGCTCCATCTCGCCCATGAGGATCTGGAAGAGCACGGTCTTGGCCTGCTCGTTGCCGCCCACGAAAGCCACCTTGTCGTCGTGGTTTAAGGTAAAGGTAATGTTGTCCAGCACCTTCACGCCGTCGATGGTTTTGGAGAGGTTTTCCACAAAGAGCACCTCGTTGCCGATCTCGCGATTGGGACGGAAATCAATATAGGGATATTTGCGGCTGGACGGCTTGATGGTGTCCAGCTCGATTTTTTCCAGGGCGCGCTTTCTGGAAGTGGCCTGCTTGGATTTGGAGGCGTTGGCGCTGAACCGGGAGATAAACTCCTGCAGCTCCTTGATCTTTTCCTCTTTCTTTTTGTTGGCCTCCTTCATCTGCTTGATCATCAGCTGGCTGGACTCGTACCAGAAATCGTAGTTCCCGGCGTAGAGCTGGATCTTGCCGTAGTCGATGTCCGCGGTAAAGGTGCAGACTTTGTTCAGAAAATAGCGGTCGTGGGAGACCACGATGACCGTATTTGGAAACTCGATCAGAAATTCCTCCAGCCACTCGATGGCGGCCAGATCCAGGTGGTTGGTGGGCTCATCCAGAAGCAGGATGTCCGGATTGCCGAACAGGGCCCTTGCCAGCAGCACTTTTACCTTCTCGCTGCCGTTGAGGTCTTTCATGAGCGTGTAGTGCATCTCGGGCTCGATGCCGAGGCCGTTTAGGAGCTGTGCGGCGTCAGACTCGGCCTCCCAGCCGTTCATCTCCGCAAATTCGCCCTCCAGCTCGCTGGCGCGGATGCCGTCCTCCTCGGAAAAATCCTCCTTGGCGTAGATGGCGTCCTTCTCTTTCATGATGTCATAGAGGCGCTGGTTCCCCATGATGACGGTGTCGAGCACCGGAAATTCGTCGTATTTAAAATGATCCTGCTCCAGCACGGACAGGCGCTGCCCGGGGGTGATGGCGATCTCGCCGTTTGTGGTGTCCAGCTCGCCCGCCAGGATTTTTAAAAAGGTGGACTTGCCTGCGCCGTTGGCTCCGATCAGGCCATAGCAGTTGCCTTCGGTGAACTTGATGTTCACGTCCTCAAACAGAGCTTTCTTGCCGATCCGTAGTGTCACATTGTTCGCACTGATCATATATTTTCCTCACTTTTCTATACTTTTCTGGATCTCAAAAAACTTCTAAGCATCATTAGTATAACGGAAACTGCGAAAAAAGCAAGTGTTAGTTGCGATCTGGAAGCGGATTGTGCCCGAATCTGCGGCGGCCTCTTTACTTTTTCTTGTAGTTTTCCTATAATTGAAAAAGCGGCCGGGGAGCGCGCGCGCTGCAGGGCAGCGGATAGAATGAGGCGGACAGAAGAAAAAAGATGAAAGAAAAGATGAAAGGACGAAAGGACGGTCCGTTTATGAAAAAAGCGAAGCAGAGAAAAACGGCGCTATACGGGGTGCTGGTCGCCCTCGCCATGATCTTCAGCTACATAGAGACGCTCATCCCCATCCCAATCGGGATCCCGGGGGTAAAGCCGGGCCTTGCGAACCTGGTGGTCTTTGCCGCCCTGTACCGGATGGGGCCCCTGGATGCCTTTGTCATTTCCATGGTGCGCATTGTGCTGGTGGGCATCACATTTGGAAGTCTCTCCGCCATGCTGTACAGCTTTGCGGGCGGCATTTTCAGTTTTCTTATCATGTGGCTGTGTTGGAAGAAAGACTGGTTTACACGTGTTGGCGTCAGCGTCGCGGGAGGAGTGTCCCACAACATCGGGCAGCTTGCCGCCGCGGCCCTTGTGCTGGAGAGCGGGGCAGTGTTCTCCTATCTGCCCGTGCTTCTTCTTTCCGGCACGGTCACGGGAGCGCTCATCGGGCTGGTGGGCGGGCTGATCCTGGAACGGCTGCCGGATGGGCGGCAGGACGCCTCTTAAGCTGAGACCGTTTCAAAGTTTGCTAGTGCGACGGCCCCTTTTAACACTATTTTATACATCCAGTTTCTTTTTCAATCCCTCGATTTCCGTCTGCAGCTTATCGATTGCACCTTGCTGTTTTTCTATGGTGTCCATCAACTTTTCGATCGTTCCCTGTTTTTCATCTAGCATCCCCTTCTGTTTTTCGATTGTTTCCTGCATCTCATCCACCATGTATCGCACTGTGTTCCGATCCAGTTCCAGCAGCTCTTCCGAAAACAGTCCCATGATATCCTCCATATTCCGGCACAC
>CANRIR010000063.1 GCA_947630735.1 uncultured Marvinbryantia sp. | reverse complement strand
GTATTGACAAAAAAATTTCCGCGAACCACAAGGGTTTGCGGATGATTTGCTTACATGAAAACTTCGGAACTCAGGAGGTTCGTCAACATGATTTTTCGATTTTTCGGTGCGGATTTTTTATTGAAGAATTTTTCTGAAAAAGGGAATTGACATTTGCAGAAAAGTATTGTATAGTAATGAACGTGCGATACAGCACATCATAGGAATTATGCAGGAGTGGCGGAATTGGCAGACGCGCAGGCTTCAGGTGCCTGTGGTCGTTAAGATCGTGTGGGTTCAAGTCCCATCTCCTGCATATTTTTTATATCATAAAAAGTTCCGTCGGATTTCCCGGAATACACATTGACAATCTTGATTTTCAAAGAGATCTGTGGAGGGTGACAAATGAAAAAAAGTGTAGAAGACTATATCAGAAGCATCCCGGATTTTCCAGAGCCGGGCATTATCTTTCGCGATATCACGAGCGTCCTGCAGGACGCGGACGGCCTGCAGCTGGCCATCAATGAGATGCAGGCCCGCATCAGCGCGGATGAGGTGGATGTGATCGCGGGGACGGAGTCGAGGGGATTCCTGTTCGGCGCGCCCATCGCCTACAACCTGCACAAGCCTTTTGTGCTGATCCGCAAAAAAGGAAAGCTCCCCTGCGCCACCATTTCCAAGAAATATGATCTGGAATACGGCACGGCGGAGATCGAGATCCACAAGGACGCCATACAGCCGGGACAGCGCGTGGTCATCATAGACGACCTGCTGGCCACGGGCGGCACTCTGGAGGCGTGCAACAAGCTGATCGAGGAGCTGGGCGGCAGAGTGGTAAAAGATCTGTTTCTGATCGAGCTCGCCGGCCTGAAGGGGCGCGAGAAGCTCGCGGGCTACGATGTGCAGTCCGTAGTATGTTACGAGGGAAAATAAAACGGTTTCACGGTTAAGATCTTTGTGTGAGTGGTGATGAGATGGACGTGACTGAGAAAACTGCAATGGAAGAAAATGAGAAGATGGCGGCGATCAAAAGAGTGGAGGCCCGCGTAAAGAGCATGGAGGACTTTACCGATCCGGACGATCTGTACCGCGAGCTGATCGCGAGCATCCGCAAATATCATCCGTCGGATGATATCTCCATGATCGAAAAAGCATACCGGACCGCATACGAGGCGCACAAGGGACAGAAGCGCAAGTCCGGGGAGCCCTACATCATACATCCCCTGTGCGTGGCGATCATCCTGGCGGATCTGGAGATGGACAAGGAAACCATCGTGGCCGGCCTTCTGCACGATGTGGTGGAGGACACCGAGATGACTTCCGAGGAAGTGCGGGCAGAGTTTGGCGAGGACGTGGAGCAGCTGGTGGACGGCGTCACAAAGCTGGGCAGCCTGAGCTATTCATCCGACAAGGTGGAAGTGCAGGCGGAGAACCTGCGCAAGATGTTCCTGGCCATGGCCAAGGATATCCGCGTCATCCTGATCAAGCTGGCGGACCGCCTGCACAATATGCGCACGTTAAAATACCGCAGCCCGGAGAAGCAGAAAGACGTGGCCCGGGAGACCATGGATATCTATGCGCCCATCGCGCACCGCCTGGGCATTTCCAAGATCCAGGTGGAGCTGGACGATCTCTCCTTAAAATACTGGAAGCCGGAAGTGTACTACGACCTGGTGGAGAAGATCGCGCTCAGAAAGGTGGAGCGCGAGATCTTTGTCCAGGGCATTGTGGAGAAAGTGAAAAAGCAGATCGAGGCCGCGGGCATCAAGGCCCAGATCGACGGCCGCGTGAAGCACTTTTTCAGCATTTATAAAAAGATGGTCAACCAGCAGAAGACCATCGACCAGATCTACGACCTGTTCGCGGTGCGCATCATTGTGGATTCCGTGAAGGACTGCTACGCGGCCCTGGGCGTCATCCACGAGATGTACACGCCCATACCGGGGCGGTTCAAGGACTATATCGCCATGCCGAAGCCCAACATGTACCAGTCGCTGCACACCACCCTGATCGGCCCGAACGGCATGCCGTTCGAGATCCAGATCCGCACCTTCGAGATGCACAAGACGGCGGAGTACGGCATCGCGGCCCACTGGAAATACAAGGAGCAGTCGGACGGCCAGAAGGGCGCGAGCGGCGAGGAGGCCAAGATGGCCTGGCTGCGCCAGATCCTGGAGTGGCAGAAGGACATGTCGGACAACCGGGAGTTTTTAAACCTCTTAAAGAGCGACCTGGATCTGTTCGCGGAGAACGTCTACTGCTTTACCCCGGCCGGGGACGTGAAGAACCTGCCCACCGGCTCCAACCCCATCGATTTCGCGTACAGCGTGCACAGCGCCGTGGGCAACAAGATGGTGGGGGCGCGGGTCAACGGCAAGCTGGTCAACATCGACTATGTGATCCAGAACGGCGACCGCATCGAGATCATCACGTCGCAGAACTCCAAGGGTCCCAGCCGCGACTGGCTGAAGATCGTCAAGAGCACCCAGGCGAAAAATAAGATCAACCAGTGGTTTAAACAGGAGCTAAAGGACGATAATATAGTGAGGGGACGCGAGATGATGTCGTCCTACTGCAAGGCAAAGGGCATCGTCCTGTCCGACATCCTTAAACCGGATTTCATGCAGTCGGTGATGGTCAAATACGGGTTCCGCGACTGGGATTCCGTGCTGGCGGCCATCGGCCACGGCGGCCTCAAGGAGGGCCAGGTGGTCAACCGCCTGCAGGAGGAATATAAGAAGAAACATCAAAAAGAGATCACGGACGCCCAGGTGATGGAGGCCATCGAGGGCGCGGCGTCCGCCGCCAAGACCAAGATGCAGTACAAGAGCAACAAGAACGGCATCGTGGTAAAGGGCATCGACGATGTGGCGGTGCGGTTCGCGAAGTGCTGCAGCCCCGTTCCCGGCGACGAGATCGTGGGGTTTGTGACCAGGGGCCGCGGGGTGACCGTGCATAGGACCGACTGCGTCAACATGATCCACCTGCCCCTGGAGGACCGCGTGCGCCTCATCGAGGCGGAGTGGCTGGCCGGCGTGGGCGATGTGTCGGGCCGCTTCCTGGCGGAGATCAAGATTTTCGGAAACAACCGCACGGGCCTTCTGGTGGACATCTCCAGAATCTTTACGGAGCGCAAGATCGATGTGCTGAGCGTGAATTCCCGCACCAGCAAGCAGGGCACGGCCACCATCTCCATGTCCTTCGAGGTGGAGAGCAGGGCGGAGCTGGATTCCCTGATCGGAAAGATCCGGCAGGTGGAGAGTGTGCTGGACATCGAGAGGACGACGGGCTGACCGGAAAATTTGCAAGGAGGGATTTTGGTGGAAAAGCTGCAGCTGGAGCGCAAGGTGATCGGCATGGTCAGTACGAATGTGTATCTGGCCGTCAACAGACAGACGCGGGAGGCGTTCCTGGTGGACCCGGCGGACAACGCGGGGCTCATCGAGGACTGGGTCCGGGAAAAACAGGCGGATCTGAAGGCGATCCTGCTCACCCACGGGCATTTCGACCACACCGGGGCGGTGATGCAGCTGAAGGCGGATCTGCAGGTGCCGATCTACGCCATGCAGGCCGAGCGCGCCCTTCTGGAGGACGCCCAGCTGAACGTGTCCGGCCGGTGGGGGACCGCATTTACCGTAAAGGCGGACCGCTTCCTGACGGACGGGGCCACCTTCAGCGCGGCGGGGTTTGACATCACAGTGTTCCACACGCCGGGCCACACAAGGGGCGGCGCGTGCTACTATATCGCATCGGAGAACGTGCTGTTTTCCGGGGACACCATTTTCTGCGAGAGCGTGGGGAGAACGGATCTGCCCACCGGGAACAGCCAGGAGCTGATGCGCTCCGTGCGCAACATCCTGGCGTCGCTGCCGGAGGATACGGCCATTTACCCGGGGCACGACGAGGAGACCACCGTCTCCCACGAGAAGCGCTACAATCCGTACATTTAAAGCCGGAGAACCTATGATCACAGTACAATTCCATAAAAAAGATTATGAATACGATATCCATTCTCTGATAAGGGCGTTTTATCCGGGGGTGGATGTCTCCGTATATCAGGACGGGGAGGAAGAGCCGCAGGGGTATGAATACAAGCTCCAGGTTTTCTTCGGGGACGACGGCATCGACATGGCCTGGCTCTCCGGGGAGGGCGCCGTGCTCGCGTCGGATGCGCGGCCCGTGGCCGACTTTTCGGACCGGAAGGGGACCAAGAACATCTTAAAGGCGATGCTCTACGAGATGCTGTCGGCTTACACCCAAAAGCAGCTCCCCTGGGGGAACCTGACGGGCATCCGCCCCGTCAAGATCGCCATGGGTCTTTTGGAGCAGGGGTGGAAAAACACCCAGATCGCCGACTATATGCGAAAGACTTACTACACCAGCAATGAAAAGACGGCCCTGGCCGTCTCCATCGCCAACCGGGAGCGGGCCATCCTGCGGGATATCGACTGCCGGAACGGCTACAGCCTGTACGTGGGCATTCCCTTCTGCCCCAGCATCTGCCTGTACTGCTCTTTCAGCTCCAGCCCGCTGGGCGTGTGGAAAGACCGGGTGGACACCTATCTGGACGCGCTGGTGCGGGAGATCGAGGCCTGCTCGAAGATCTGGCCGGGCAGGAGGCTGGACACCCTCTATATCGGAGGGGGCACGCCCACCACGCTGACGCCCTCCCAGCTGGAGCGGCTGCTCACAGAGCTGGAGGAGCATTTCGACTGTTCGCATCTAAGAGAGTTCACGGTGGAGGCGGGGCGTCCGGACAGCATAGACGAGGAGAAGCTGGCGGTGCTTCGCAGGCACCCGGTCAGCCGCATCTCCATCAACCCGCAGACGATGAACGACAAGACTCTGGAGATCATCGGCAGAAAGCACACGGTGCAGCAGACCCGCGAGGCTTTTTGGCTGGCGCGCGGCATGGGGTTTGACAACATCAACATGGACCTCATCGTGGGGCTTCCCGGTGAGGGACGCGGTGAGGTGGAGCACACCATGCGCGAGATCAAAGCGCTGTCGCCGGACAGCGTCACGGTGCACTCGCTGGCCCTGAAGCGGGCCGCCCGCCTGAACCTGTTCCAGGAGCAGTACCGCGAGATGAGCTTCGTGAACAGTCAGGAGATCATGCAGATGACGCAGCGGTACGCGGCTGAGATTGGGGCGTTCCCCTATTATCTGTACCGCCAGAAGAACATGGCGGGAAATCTGGAAAATGTGGGCTATGCCCGCGCGGGCGCGGAGGGCATCTACAACATCCTCATCATGGAGGAAAAACAGAGCATCCTGGCCCTGGGGGCCGGAGCGGCCACCAAGATCGTGTCGGGGGAGCGCATCGAGCGGATCGAGAATGTGAAGGACATCCGCAGCTATATCGAGCGGATCGACGAGATGATCGCGCGAAAATCAAAAATATTGGAAATGGGTTAGTATGGAAACAAAAAAATATCGGATCATCCAAACGGATATCGCGGGGGAGATCAGACACGGCATCAAGGTGAGCAACCTGGCCTATCTGCTGGCCGCGAAGCTGGACCTTCCGGAAGATATGCGCCACCAGCTTGCGGTGGCGGGCCTGCTGCACGATATCGGAAAACTGGAAATGATAAAGTACATATATGAAAAAGTGACGGACAACACCCTCCACGTGGAGGAGCTGCGCTACATGCGCACGCATCCGGCCCTGGGGTACGTGATCTTGAGCGAGCGGGAATATCCGGCGGATGTCTCCCAGTGGGTGCTCCACCATCACGAAAACTACGACGGCAGCGGCTACCCCTCCAACCTGGCGGGGGAAGACATCCCGCTGGGGGCCAGGGTCCTGCGGGTGTGCGACGTCTACGCAGCCCTCACCAGCAACCGCTCCTACCGCAAGGCGTTCGACGCGGACACGGCGGTGGAGCTGATGATCGACGAAGTGAAAAATTTTGACATGAAAATATTTCTTGCCTTCCTGGAAGTGATACATTCCGACGAGTGGAGGGCGCGGGAAGAAAAGATGGAGGAAGAACTATGAGCCTGAAAAAGAAGCCGGTGACCGGCATGAAAGATATTACCCCGCGGGAGATGGAGATCCGCGACTATGTGCTGGGGCTGATCCGCGAGACCTACGGCAGCTTCGGCTTTTCATCCATCGAGACGCCCTGTGTGGAGCACATCGAAAACCTGAGCAGCAAGCAGGGCGGCGAGAACGAAAAGCTGATCTTTAAGATCCTCAAGCGCGGGGAAAAACTGAAGCTGGAGGAGGCGAAGGAAGAGGCCGACCTGGTGGACGGCGGCCTGCGCTACGACCTGACGGTGCCGCTCTCCCGCTATTACGCCAACAACGCCAACGAGCTCCCCGCACCGTTTAAGGCGCTCCAGATGGGCAACGTGTGGCGCGCCGACCGGCCTCAGCGCGGCAGGTACCGCCAGTTTATGCAGTGCGACATCGACATCCTGGGCGAGCCGTCCATCCTGGCGGAGATCGAGCTGATCCTGGCCACCTCCACCCTGGTGGGGAAACTGGACTTTGAGAATTTTACCATCCGCATCAACGACCGCCGCATCCTGAAAGCCATGGCGGCGCACTGCGGCTTCGCGCCGGAAGATTACGACGCGGTCTTCATCATCCTGGATAAGATGGATAAGATCGGCGCGGAAGGCGTGGCGGAGGAGCTGAAAAAGAACGGGTTCGCCGGGGAGTCGGCGGGCGCGTACCTGGATCTGTTCGCGCATGTGACGGGCGATCTTGCGGGCGTGCGCTATCTGAAAGAAACCCTGAAGAACGAGCTTGACGCGCAGGTGGCGGAGGACCTGGAGACCATCATGCAGAGCGTGGAGGCGGTCAAGAGCGCGAAGTTCGACATCGTGTTCGACCCCACGCTGGTGCGCGGCATGTCCTACTACACCGGCCCCATCTTCGAGATCGGCATCGATGGCTTCGGCGGCTCCGTGGGCGGCGGCGGGCGCTACGATGAGATGATCGGGCGCTTTACCGGCGTCCAGACGCCGGCGTGCGGCTTCTCCATCGGATTTGAGCGCATCGTGATGCTGCTGTTGGAAAAAGATTTTCAGATCCCCGGGAAGGGCGCAAAGACGGCCTTTCTCATCGAGAAGGGGATGCCGCAGGAAAAGCTGCTGGAGGTGTTCGCGGAGGCAGAGAAGCTGCGGAAGGCGGGCGGCTGCGTGAGCATGAACATGATGAAAAAGAACAAAAAGTTCCAGAAGGAGCAGCTTGCGGCGGAGGGCTACAAAGAGATCCGGGAGTTTTTTGCAAAGTAAAAGACACGGCTGTGAGAGAGGGACCGCATGTGCGGTCCCCGTTTTTATGCGCAGGCCCAGGCATGGAAACCAGCTGCTGACGCAGCACCTGGGCCGCGCAGACGAGCAGGAGGAAAAGCCGCTCCTGCTCGATCACAGGCCCAGGCATGGAAACCAGCTGCTGACGCAGCACCTGGGCCGCGCGGACGGGCAGGAGGAAAAGCTGTCGGATGCTACTGCGGCGGGTAGAGCGTGTCGATGGCCGTGTCCACCCCGCCGAGAAGCGCGTCCGCGAAAGAGTCGTTCAGCTTGACCTCCCATATGCGCCCGTTATTTACCAGGGAGACGGTCAGCGTGTTGGTGACGGACGCCTCGTTGGCTCTGAGCCCATCCAGCAGATATTCGGCTGTTTTTTCTGCGACTTCCCCGTCCGTGGCCCGGATGGACGCGCTGGTCTTCGCGTACTTTAGCAGGGCGTCCCGGCAGCCGTCCAGCACGCTGCCAAGATCCAGGCTGGAGATCTCCACCTCGGCGGAAGCATAGATGTCGCTCTGCGTCACAGACAGGATCTTATACTGAAAATGCGAGGCGATCTGCTCCGCCAGCACGGTGTCGATCTCGGAGGCGAGCTTGCTCCCGGTGTTGAACACATCATGGAAGCCCAGGTACGTCATCCACTCCTGCGCGGTAAAAGAAGCGAAGGGGGCGAGGGTGCACTCCAGCACCTCCTCCGGCTTCAGAAGATAGGGGTCGCGCAGGTAGGACACCAGCCCTCCGGCCAGCGCGTCCTCCAGCTCCGTGCTCTCCACGATGACCCAGTCCCGGTCCGTGTTGGTCAGCTGGACATCCGCCCTGGTGGTCACAAGCGGGTAGGTGTTTTCCTCCAGGCAGGCTTTCATCAGCGCAAAGGAGGAAGCGAGCCCTTCCTGTTCCCCGGTCCCGTCCTGCAGCACGGTCTCCTCTATCATCGCGCGGCACAGATCCTCCGCCAGCATTTTAGCGTCCAGATTGGTGATCTCCAGCTGCACGGTTGCGGACGACTGGTCCTCGCTCACGGTGGAGGAGAGGATGCGGTAGTTAAAATTTTTAAAAAAGAGTTTGACGGCCTCGGTCGTCTCTTCCCCGACTTCCAGCGGCGCGGAGTGCGAAAGGCGGATATCCTCGTAGGACACATACGCCTTGATGGCGGATTCATCCAGCTGCCGGATGAGATCCATCTCCCGGCGGACCGCCCTTTCGGGGCCCGCATATCCGCACGCGGACAGAAGCACCGCGGCCAGGGTAAGCACACATAATAAAAGCGTCCCTTTTTTCATGAAGTCTCCTTAAAAGCAATGGTTTAAACCGTATATTGTAATTGGATGAACTTATTTTATATGAAAAATGACGGAATGTCAAATTTTTCTGCAAAAAGAGATTCCGTTAGCTGGAAAACAGGACTTTATGAACCTTTCTTAAGATTCTTAAAAATCTGTGAATTTGAAATTATCTAGTGCATTGCGGTATGAAACCTGTCTTTCGGAGTTGAAATAAAAAACTAGTGCTAAGCCACAGGTCAAAACCTATGGCTTAGCATTTCGTTTA
>CANRIR010000062.1 GCA_947630735.1 uncultured Marvinbryantia sp. | reverse complement strand
CGTTCGCGCAGCTTTTTTGCTCATACGTGATAGCGTTTCACATGCACAGCCAGGCCGGCAAGTGAACTTGCCGCCTGCCTTTGCATGGAAACCGGGCTTTTATCGTAAATTTAGAGTTGAAATTGACAGGTAATGTTAGTATAATCAATTGTGAATGAGTTTCAGCTTGTCGATGCCGATCGGCATAACGGGAGGATTTTGGAATGAAGAGGGGTCGCATGGCGGGCCTGGCGCTGGCGGTGTCGCTGATGCTGACAGGATGCAGCGGATTTACACCGGACACCAACGGGGTCTCCATTGATGAAAAGGGCGTTGTCACAGAGTTTGCGCGGGAGGATTTCGGGCAGGCTTATTATGATAAGGAAGAGTTGGAAAACGCGATCGATACCGAGGTCGCCGTCTACAATGTGAACGCCGGGACGGACGCTGTACGGAAGAAGAGCTTCCGGGTGAAAGACGGGGTGGCCGAGCTGCGGATGACTTATGCCACGGCAGAAGACTACGCCAGCTTTAACGGAGTGGATTTTTATCTGGGCGATATCCCGGGCGCCGTGCAGGCGGGCTATGTGTTTGACAAGAAGTTTGCGCCGGTCTCCAACGGAACGGTGATGCTGGACAGTCTGGTGTGGGGTTCCGGCATTATGGTGGGAGCCAATTATCACACGGTGGCCCTGCGGGAGCAGATGCTGGTAAAGGTGCCGGGCACCATCCGGTATGTCAGCGAGAATGTGAGGGTGACGGACAAATCCACGGCGATCGTGGAGGAGAGCGGAACCGCATATATACTATATGAATGAGGAGTGCAGCGATGGAAAAGACGATGGAAAAAATTGTATCACTGGCGAAATCGAGAGGGTTCGTCTACCCGGGTTCCGAGATTTACGGCGGCCTGGCGAACACCTGGGATTACGGCAATCTGGGCGTGGAGCTGAAAAATAATGTGAAGCGCGCCTGGTGGCAGAAGTTTATCCAGGAGAATCCCTACAATGTGGGCGTGGACTGTGCGATCCTGATGAATCCGCAGACGTGGGTGGCTTCCGGCCATCTGGGCGGTTTTTCCGATCCGCTGATGGACTGCCGCGAGTGCCACGAGCGCTTCCGCGCTGATAAGATTATAGAGGATTTCTGCGCGGAGAAGGGCATCGCGCTGGAGGGCAGCGTGGACGGCTGGACGCAGGAGCAGATGAAGGCTTTTATCGAGGAGCACCAGATTCCCTGCCCCACCTGCGGGAAGCACAATTTCACGGATATCCGTCAGTTCAACCTGATGTTTAAAACCTTCCAGGGCGTGACGGAGGACGCGAAGAATACGGTTTACCTGCGGCCGGAGACGGCGCAGGGCATCTTTGTGAACTTTAAGAACGTGCAGAGGACGTCCAGAAAGAAGATCCCCTTCGGCATCGGTCAGATCGGGAAATCGTTCCGCAACGAGATCACGCCGGGCAACTTTACGTTCCGCACCCGCGAATTTGAGCAGATGGAGCTGGAGTTCTTCTGCGAGCCGGATACCGATCTGGAGTGGTTCGCTTACTGGAAGCAGTTCTGTCTGGACTGGCTGCACAACCTGGGCCTGAAGGACGACGAGGTGCGCTACCGCGACCATGAAAAGGAAGAATTGAGCTTTTACAGCAAAGCGACCACCGACGTGGAATTTTTGTTCCCGTTTGGCTGGGGCGAGCTGTGGGGCATCGCGGACCGCACGGATTACGACCTGACGCAGCACCAGAATGTGTCCGGCGAGGACCTTTCCTATTTTGACGATGAGAAGAAGACAAAATATGTGCCCTATGTCATCGAGCCGTCCCTGGGCGCGGACCGCATGGTGCTCGCATTCCTCTGCAGCGCCTACGACGAGGAAGTGCTGGACGCCGAGAAGAATGACGTGCGCACGGTGCTGCATTTCCATCCGGTGCTGGCCCCGGTCAAGATCGGGGTGCTGCCTCTTTCCAAGAAGCTGGGAGAGGGCGCGGAGAAGATCTACCAGCAGCTTTCCAAGAAATACAACTGTGAATACGACGACCGCGGCAACATCGGCAAGCGCTACCGCCGCCAGGATGAGATCGGCACGCCCTTCTGCGTGACCTACGATTTCGAATCCGAGACGGACGGCGCCGTGACCGTGCGCGACCGCGACACCATGGAGCAGGTGCGCGTGAAGATCGACGAGTTGGAAGCGTATTTCGCGGACAAGTTTGTATTCTGATGATGTAGGTGTGCAAACGCCGATCATATAAAAACAACTAGGAGGAATTATCATGAAAGGTAATATTGTAGTAGGACAGTCCGGCGGCCCGACAGCCGTCATCAATTCCAGCCTGGCAGGCGTAGTCAGCAAGGCGAGGGAACTGGGCGTCAAGAAGATTTACGGCATGCACCACGGCATCCAGGGCTTTTTGAACGAAGACCTGGTGGATATGGGCGAGTACATCAAAGAGGACAAGGACATCGAGCTCTTAAAGAGAACGCCTTCCGCATTCCTGGGTTCCTGCCGCTACAAGCTGCCGAAGATCGAGGGCAACGAGGAAGTATATGACAAGATCTTCGCCATCCTGGAGAAATATGACATCGAGTGCCTGTTCTACATTGGCGGTAACGATTCCATGGACACCATTAAGATGCTTTCCGATTACGCGGCGATGAAGGGCAAACCCCAGAGATTCATGGGCGTTCCCAAGACCATCGACAACGACCTGCCCATCACGGACCACTGCCCGGGCTATGGCTCCGCGGCCAAATACATCGCAGCTTCTATGAAGGAGATCATCCGCGACAACGCCAGCTTCGGCATCGAAAAGCCCACCGTTCTGGTGGTGGAGATCATGGGACGCCACGCAGGCTGGCTGACAGCTGCCGCGGCGCTCTCCAGGGACGAGGACTGCGAAGGCCCGGATATGATCTATCTGCCGGAGTCCGTGTTTGACATGGACGACTTTATGGCGAGAGTAAAGAAGCTCTCCGTGGAGAAGAGCTCCGTGGTCATCGCGGTGTCCGAGGGCATCAAGATCGCGGACGGCCGCTTTGTGTGCGAGCTGGGCGGAGGTTCCGACTATGTGGATGCGTTCGGCCACAAGCAGCTCTCCGGCTGCGCCGTGGTCCTGGCCAACAAGATCGCTGCCGAGACAGGCCTGAAGACCCGTGCGATCGAGTTCTCCACCCTGCAGAGGGCGGCTACGCACATCGCTTCCCTGAACGACATCAACGAGGCGTTCAACGTGGGCTACCTCGCCTGCAAGGCTGCCGACGAGGGCAAGACCGGCATGATGATCACCATCGATGTGAAAGAGCGCAGCCCGTATCAGGTGGGTTACAGCATCTACGACATCCACGCCATCGCGAACGTGGAGAGACCGGTTCCGGCCGAGTGGATCGTCAACGACGGCACGGACGTGGGCGAGGGCTATGTGGAATATGCGCGTCCGCTCATCCTGGGCGAGCTGACCCCGCTGATGGTAAACGGTGTTCCGAAGCACCTGGTACTCAACAAGAGCACATACAGAAAATAAAAAACCAGAGGGCTGCCGCAGGTCGGCGGCCCTGTATTTTTTTCGGAGGGGCATGATGAAGATACGGACAGCGCAGCAGGAGGATCTGCGGCAGCTTTTGGATATCTACAATTATGAGGTGGAGCACGGCGTGGCGACGCTGGATCTGCGGCCGAAGACAATGGAAGAGTGGGAGCGGTGGTTTGCTGCCCACAATGTGGAGAACCATCCGCTGATCGTGGCGGAGCGGGACGGGTCCGTGGCCGGGTACGCCAGTCTGTCCTCCTACCGGGAGAAGGAGGCATACCGCACCACGGTGGAGCTCTCGGTGTACGTGGCGCCGGACTGCCGGCACTGCGGGGTGGCCACGGCGCTGATGGAGGAGATCCTGCGCATGGCCAGGGAGGATGCGTCCATTCACATGGTGGTCTCCGTGATCACGGCCGGGAACGAGGCCAGCAGCAGGCTGCACGAAAAATTTGGCTTCACATTTTGCGGGACCATCCCGGAGGTGGGCATGAAGTTTGGCAGATACCTGGACATCGACAACTACTGGCTCGGGGTGTGACAGAACGGCTTGGAGAAGAACTATCCGGCCTGCCGCACCTTGCAAAATAGTTTGAAAATTTTAGTTAATTAATAAAATATACGACAAATTAAACAATTTAGAAGAAAATAAAAATTTATTTGAAAAATTTTTAAAAATAGTGTTGACAAATATAAGACCCTGTGCTAAGATAAGTTCATCAAAAACAAATACCTATTACGTGACGAGAAAGCATAATAGAAAATTTGTTTTCAGTAATCGAAAGGAGGGTCAGTCCCATGGACACAGTCTCAATATTTTCAAAAGTCTCCTATGAAAACGGCAGAGCAAATGTATCCTGCGGAGACGACCTTTATATCTGAACCGATTAGAATCGAATATATCGAACTTAACCGAAGAAAACAACGGATTGCAGAATAAAGGCATTTGCTTTTCATATCAGACAAGATCCTTACAAAAGAAAACAATTTCTGCCAGATACAGACGATCAGATCTGAAATTCAGATCTTGATATCATAAGTTATCGTACGTACAGGACATACACAGAATAGGGTTTGATAGAAAAAACATATCCAATTATCCGAGTAAGTATCGTCCGTACATCCTTCTTTTACATAGATAGCAGGATAAAAAGAATCTTCGGTTAATGATCTGGATGAAAATAAAAAACCAAAATAGAGAATAAAAAATAAGACCGCTGCCAAACAAGACAGCGGTCTTCCTATTTTGTCTCTTTATCCCTCTTCGTAGAGAGCCTGCACCTCGGCGGCTGTCAGCGCGCCGCTGTACACTTTCACATCGTCAAACAGAGCGTTCTGCACATCTTCGTCGTCCCAGATATCGCCGCTTCCCACCATCACATTGGAGGCTGTGCTGATGCCGTTTGCGCCCTTGAAGCAGGCCTCGATATCTTTTTCCTCCTGGCCAGCCAGCTGACCGTTCAGATATACCTTGATCCCCTGCGGGTCCACGGTGTAGACAATGTGCTGCCACACGCCGCGCTCGCCGCTGGTGGCAAGCAGGGCACCCTGCACGTCGCTGTAGCTGCCGGCGTTGATCCTGGCGATCAGGTTCGCGCCGATGCGGGTGAGCGGGTAATCGCCGTCGGCGTCCGCCTCAAACAGGGCGCTGTGCTCGAAGGTCTCCTCGCCGATGTTGGCCCACATGGCCACCGTGTAGCCGGCGGCTTTTACCTGCGAGAGGGTCTCGGCCGGGAGCTTCAGGTAGTTGACCATCTTGGCGGCCGGTTCGTTCGTGATCTGCAGCACGTCGCCGCGCGTCTCATCGGACACGATGGCGGCGCTTCCCACAAGCTCGGCCGGTTCTGTGCCGGCGGATCCCTCTATGGGAGCGATGGAGGTGCCGTCCACGGAGCCCGCCTCAAAATCGTAGCCGTACAGAAGATAAGATTTCGCGCGGACCACCAGCTTGTACTCCCCGGTGGCGCTCTTGTCGCCGTTCACAAATTCCGCCGTCAGCTTCACATAGGCGTCCTTGTCCTGCAGGGTTACCTCGCCGGTCTCGCTGACCACGGACGGGTCGGAGGAAGTCCAGGTAATGTCTGCGCCGAACATGCTGGAGGGCAGCTCCAGATTTTCCTTGGTGGCGGTGGGGATCATCTGGGAGACGGCGATGGTCGCCATGCCCAGCATCATCTCCGGGTCGTCGGTGTTCACTTTGCTTCCCCAGATGCAGGTGTTGTCATTTCCGAAGGCGGAGAAGGTCATCACGGGATCCGGGTCGTTGTTCTCTTTTAACTGGCGGAAGAAGTAGCCCTTGTAGGTAACGTCCTCCCCCTCAATGGTCAGGTAATCGTAGCCTCTGCCGGAGTCGGTCCTGGTCCAGGTGCCTTCCATTGCGCCGGAAACCGTGCCGTCCTCGTTGAGATCCAGCATCTGGGTGCTCAGCATATTGCCGTCTGTGTTTGTGCCGTGGTTGATAAACTCGTAGGAGCCGATCACGTCCGCGTCCTCATAGTGCTCCGGCGTCTCGCCCTGATACTCGTAAACCGCGGGAACCGGCCACAGATCCTCGTTCAGGAACTGCTGGTGCACGCGCACCTCGTGCCCCTCGGTCAGGGGTTCGAAATTAAAGCGCTGGTGGTAGACCAGGTACCGGGAGCCGTCGTCGTCGATGAGCGCGGAGTTGTGCCCGGCGGCGCGCTTGCCGATCTGATCGTAGAACTCGTAGTTGCCGATCAGCTTGATGCCGTAATGGTCGTTCACGGAGCCGTTGTCGGCCGCGTTGCCGCCTTTGGCGTCCAGATACGGGCCCTGCGGGTTCTCCGAGCGGAAAAGCCTCATGTTGTAGCCGCCAGCCGCGGTAAGCCCGCCGTAGGTTTCATATAAATAGTAGTAGTTGGTCTCCGGGTCGTATTTGATGTAGGGAGCCTCGCCGGACTGATGGTTGCCGCCTGCCAGATGGATGCCGAAATAGCGGTCCACGTAGTTGCCGGACACCTCGTCCACGGAGTCCACGCCCGGGTAATAGGGCTCGCCCGTCGCGGGATCCAGCTCCAGAAGAAACAGGCCGCCGGACCAGGAACCGTAGGACATATAGAGCTTTTCGCCCGCGGCGTCAAAGAACAGGTTGGGGTCGATGGCGTTGGGGGCGTAGGTGTGGTCCCAGCCGCCCACAGAGTCGAACCAGTTGTCGCTGATCTCGTCGATGCCGCCGTTCGCGCTGCCCTTTTCCACCAGCTCGGCCAGGTTCAGGTAGTCGTTGTCCCAGGTGGTGTCTCGGGTGCTGTTGCCGTCCGGCTCGCCGTTTTTCGTGAAGCCGGAGTAGACGACGGTGTCCACATACTCGTAGGGGCCTTCAAAATCCTTTGCCACCAGATAGCAGATGCAGGACCTGCGCCAGGTGGAAGAACAGCAGCAGTAGAGCATGTACGCGCCGGTGCTCCCGTCGTCCCACTCATAGTAGGGGTTCCAGATGGCGTCGGGCGCCCAGACGGCATAGCCGCCGCTGCAGTCGCCGTCCTGATAGCCGGCCCACTGGAAAGGCTCCGCGAGCACCACGTCCAGGTCGCCGAAGAAGGGTGTGTTGTCCACATTGCCATAGTCCAGGTTGATCTGCTCCCACTGGATCAGGTCCGCCGATCTGGCGGAGGCGGTGTGGGAGCCGAGCACATAGTAGGTGCCGTCCGCCTTCACGATGGACGGGTCGTGCACGGTCACGTGCACAGGGGCTGCAGCGCCCGCCGGCACGGCCATTCCGGCGGCAAGCGCCGCGGTCATTGTGGTGCCCAGCAGACAGCCGAGCAAGCGTTTTCTTTTCATAGCGATGTCCTCCGTTGTTTACCAATAATTAAAATATTATAGATAATACTTAAACATATTCTATTCCTATACAAGCAAATTTTCAATACTTAAATTTTCCTTGACAACGGGATGTTCCTGTGATATTTTTATTAGGACTGCCGAAGACAGCAGGTGCCGCAAGGCATAAGGGGAAAACGCCTGCCGAGGAGTAAAGAATTTCTTTTGAGAAATGATTTATGATTCTCTCTGTCTTTGCGGACAGAGATTTTTTATGTCACGGGAAATCCCATCGGATCGTCTGGGACGTAAAAACGCTCCGCGGGATCGCACTGCGGCGGTACGCAAACGATATAAGGAGGTGCACCATTTCATGGCGAAAGTAGAACTGAAGAAACCCATCGTGGAAGAAATCAGTGAAAACATCAAGGACGCACAGTCGGTGGTTCTGGTGGCTTACAGCGGCATCAACGTGGAGCAGGACACCGCTCTGCGCAAAGAGATGCGTGAAGCCGGTATTACTTACAAGGTATACAAGAACACCATGATGAACTTTGCGTTCCAGGGAACGGATTACGAGCCGCTCACAAAGCATCTGGAAGGCCCGAACGCCGTCGCCATCAGCAAGGATGACGCCACGGCTCCGGCCAGGATCATCGCAAAGTATGCGAAGACAGTTCCGGCGCTGAAGCTGATCGCCGGCGTTGTGGAAGGCGGATACTACGATGAAAAGGCAATGCAGGCCCTGGCAGATGTTCCGTCCAGAGAAGTACTGCTTGGCAGACTGTTTGGCAGCATGCAGTCGCCGATCGCGAACTTTGCTCGCGTGATCAAGCAGATCGCAGAGAAAGAAGCGTAGTACGAAACTGTTCACGATCGCGGTCTGCAGAGCAGATCACGATGCACGGCGCGCCATATGCGCGCATGTCCACTGATGTATCATAAAATAAAAAATGGAGGAAAATAAAAATGGCAAAATTGACAACTGCTGAGTTTATCGAAGCGATCAAAGAGTTAAGCGTATTAGAACTGAACGAGCTGGTAAAAGCTTGTGAGGAAGAGTTTGGCGTATCTGCAGCGGCAGGCGTTGTTGTGGCAGCGGCAGGCGGCCCGGCGGAAGCGGCTGAGGAGAAGGATGAGTTCGATGTTGAGCTGACTGAGGTTGGCCCGAACAAGGTTAAGGTTATCAAAGTGGTCCGCGAAGCTACCGGTCTTGGCCTGAAGGAAGCCAAGGAAGTAGTAGACGGCGCTCCGAAGGTTGTAAAGGAAGGCGCGTCCAAGGCAGAAGCCGAAGAGCTGAAGACAAAACTGGAAGCGGAAGGCGCAAAGGTAACACTGAAATAAGCAGACTGTGCGCAGACAGGACATGTCTGGAAAAAAGGGAGTCAGTGCAGGGCACGGCTCCCTTTTATGCACAGGCCTGCGTATGGAAACTTGCTGCTTGCGCAGCACGCAGGCCGCGCAGCGTGCAGGCAATGCCTGCACGAGGGAACAGGCCCGCGAAAGGAAACTAGCTGCATGGGATAGCACACGGGTCGCGCAGCGTGCAGGCAATGCCTGCACGAGGGAACAGGCCCGCGAAAGGAAACTAGCTGCATGGGATAGCACACGGG
>CANRIR010000061.1 GCA_947630735.1 uncultured Marvinbryantia sp. | reverse complement strand
GCGTGCAGGCAATGCCTGCACGAGGGAACAGGCCCGCGAAAGGAAACTAGCTGCATGGGATAGCACACGGGTCGCGCGGCGTGCAGGCAAAGCCTGCACGAGAAAACAGACCTGCGTAAGGAAATGAAAAAGGGGGTTTTTATTATGCCGACACCACATAACGCGGCGAAGCCGGGCGATATCGCCGAGACGATCCTGCTGCCGGGAGATCCGCTCCGGGCAAAGGTCATCGCGGAGACATACCTGGAAGATTTTGTACAGTTTAATAGTGTGAGGAATATGTTTGGCTACACCGGTCTCTATAAAGGAAAGAGGGTTTCTGTTATGGGAACCGGCATGGGCTGTGCTTCTATCGGTATTTACAGCCATGAACTGATCCATTTTTACGGGGTGAAGAATCTGATCCGCGTGGGTTCCTGCGGATCGATCGCAAAGGATATTCAGCTGGGGGATATCATCATGGCGCAGGGCGCCTGCACGGACAGCAACTACGCCCATCAGTACCAGCTTCCCGGGACCATGTGCGCTATTTCGGACTACGGTCTGCTGAAGACGGCCCAGGAGACGGCTGCGGAACTGGGATTTCCGTACCGTGTGGGAAATATCCTTTCTTCCGACAATTTTTACACAGAGACGCCGGAATGGCAGATCTGGGCCAAGATGGGAGTTCTCTCCATCGAGATGGAGAGCTTCGCTCTGTACTGCAATGCGGCGCGGGCGGGCGTGAAGGCGCTGGGCATCTTTACCGTGTCGGATTCCATCGTCAACGGCGAGGAGCTGGACGCACAGGCGAGGCAGAACGGCTTCACCAACATGATGAAGGTGGCGCTGGAGACAGCGGCAAAATGCTGAAGACACAGATATTTTGCCGATGGGCGCATAGACTGTGTATAGATGATTGAACGATAGAGAGGACGGACACCATGGAAAAAGAACAAATATATCAGAGCGATGAAAACAGCAGCGGGAACCGGCACAGTGACGGCGGCCACAGCAGCCATCACCACAGCGACGGCGGCCACAGCAGCCATCACCACAGCGACGGCGGCCACAGCAGCCATCATCACAGCGACGGCAGCCACGGCAGTCATCATCACAGCAGCGGCGGCCACAGCAGTCATCATCACAGCGGGAACGGCCATCACCGCCATCGCGAGAGCGGTTCTATCTGGAAGCGGGTGTTGGTGGTCCTGGCGGTGCTCCTTTTTGTGCTCGTCGTTCTTGCCGCTGCAGTCTATATGTACTTTCGATACAATTTTTATGGAAGATCCAACTATGTAAAAGATGGAAGCTACACGATCGCGGAGACGATAGAGCCGGAGACATACGTGGATGAGAACGGCGTCACACAGCAGGTGTCGGAGGCTAAGCTGGATGAGGAGAAAGAGAAGGACATGGTGAGCCATCATACCAGGATCCTGGAGAGTCTGTCCGATCTGATCCGGAAAGATACCGGCACTTACAATCTGCTGCTCATCGGCGTGGACCGCAGGGAAGCCTCCTGGAACGGAAATTCGGATGTGATGATGCTCGTCACGGTCAACAACGACCGCGATACCATCTATATGACCTCTTTCCTGCGCGATCTGTACGCAAACATTCCCGGTGTGGGCGTGCGGAAGCTGAACGCCTCCTGCGCGTACGGCGGTGCTCCCCTGTGCGTGGAGACCATCCGCAGCAACTACGGTGTGGAGATCGATAATTACGCCATGGTGGATTTCAATGCCATGATCGACATTGTGGATGTGCTGGGCGGAGTAGATCTGGAGCTGACGGAGAGCGAAGCGAGCGTCGCCAACGACTATGTGAGGACCATGTGCGAGGAAAACGGAGAGCCCTATGAATACCATCAGATCTTGGGCTCCGGCATGCAGCACCTGGACGGTTACCAGGCCGTGGCCTATGCGCGGAACCGTTACAGCGGGAACGATTATGATTTCGGCCGGACGGAGCGCCAGCGGAAAGTGCTGATGGCGATCGTGGACAAAGCCAGAAGCGGGGGTCTGGGATCCCTGTCTTCCGCGGCCCAGGCGGTCCTTCCCTATGTCACGCATGACATCGACGAGGGCACCGTGCTGAAGCTGCTCACAAAAATACCGGGATGGCTGAACTATGACATCGAAGAACAGCACATCCCGTATGACAACATGTATTATTCGGAGAATGAGATTTTGATCCCGGATATGGAAGCGACCATCACAAAGCTTCGGGAAACGATCTATTAAACGTTTTCAGTTCCTCCTGCGCCCGGGCGGGGGAGGCAAACTGCTCAGCAGTGCACCAGCACATTTCCCAGATCAAAGATCATCAGGCGGATCATCCGGATCCGCCTTTCCTTTTTTCTGCAGGCGGTACACCAGCGTGTACGCGTAGAGCAGCACCGGCACCATGATGGTCAGCACCACGCAGATCCGGAACATATCAAACGCCCATTTGCTGTCGATGAGGGCGAAGATCAGGGTGGCGATATACAGCCCCGCCAGCAGCACCACGCCCGCGATGGCCAGGACGCGCTTTGTCTTTTTCTTCATGCATTGTCCTCCTTTTGTTTCAGACCGTCCAGAAACTTACAGATGGCGCTGTTGTCCGCCTTGCCCTCCGGGATGACAATGTAGCTGTGGGCCGTGGGCGCGGTGAACCCGATCAGGGGGATGGAGATGAGGGAACCCTCGTCCAGATATTTCTGCACCAGGCTGCGCGGCAGGAAGGTGTAGCCGATCCCTTCCGTGAGATACGGCAGCAGATGCGTCAGCTTGTCGATCTCAAAGGAGAAGGAATAGTTTTTGGGGAACATATCGCGGATGAAGGTGCCGTTGTCCTGGATCATCAGGTCGCAGTACAGATAGTTCAGGTCGGGCAGCTGGTTCTGCCGGATGCCATCCCGGTATTCCTGGTGCTCGGGCGATGTGACCAGCAGCACCTCGTCGGAGTGGTACGGCTCGCAGAGGAATCCCGCCTTTTTTAAGGGGATATAGGAAAACACCATATCCAGGGTGCCGTCCTGCAGCATGCGCAGCAGGGGGCCGGAGTGGTCGATGATCACCTTCATGGAGATATCGGTGTAGGTGCGGATAAAATCCATGATGGGGCGGTTCAGGTAGCAGTCGTACACTGTGTTTACCGTGCCGATGCGCAGGTTTTCCGAGAAGGTGTGCAGCATGCTCAGCTCCTCGATGGCCGACGCCTCCAGGGCGACGATCCTCTTGGCGTAGCTTAAGAAATGCAGGCCCTCGTCCGTCAGCTCCACATTCTTGCGGTTGCGGACAAACAGTTTCTTGCCCAGGCCTTTTTCCAGCTCCATGATGCGGTTTGTCACCGTGGACTGCACGATGTAGTATCGGTCCGCCGTCTGTGTGAAGTTTTTCAGCTCGGACAGCGTGATGAACGTTTTCAAGTTTTCAATATTCATAGGTACCCTCTTATCGAAATCCTAAATTAGTATTTTTATAAAATTCATTATACAAATTTTATAACCATCGTTATAATAAGTCAATAGAAACTAAAGCAAAACGGAGGAAAATTCGGAATGAATAAGGTATACACAAAAGTGACGGACAGTATGAACTATTTTGAGGGGAACGATCCCACAGCCCTTGCGGCACAGTACCAGACGCCGCTCTATGTATACAATGAGAGGATCCTGCGGCAGAGGTGCCGCGATCTGAAGCATCTGGTCACCTATCCGAAGTTTGTGGTGGACTATTCCGCAAAGGCAAACTCCAATCTGGCCTTTCTGCAGATCGTGAGGTCCGAGGGGCTGGAAGTGGACGCCATGTCCCCGGGCGAGATCTACCTGGAGCGCCAGGCCGGATTTGCTCCGAAAGAGATCTTTTATATAGGAAACAATGTCTCCGCGCAGGAGATGCAGTACGCCGTCGACGCGGGCGTGTACGTGAGCGTGGATTCCTTAAGCCAGCTGGAACAGTTCGGGCAGATCGCGCCGGGACACGAGGTGGCGGTGCGCTTCAACCCGGGCGTGGGCGCCGGCCATCACGAGAAGGTGGTGACGGCGGGCAAGAAGACCAAGTTTGGCATAGAGCCCAAATATATACCGGAAGTGAAGGCGCTGCTGGAAAAATATAACCTGCGGCTTGTGGGTATCAACCAGCACATCGGCTCCCTGTTCATGAGCGGCGAGGCGTTTGTGGCGAGCATTCAGGCGCTGTTTGAGATCGCGAAGCAGTTTCCGGGACTGAAATTTATCGATATGGGCGGCGGCTTCGGCATTCCCTACCGCAAGGAGGAAGGGGAGGCCCCGCTGGATCTGCAGGAGCTGGGACAGGCCATCGACCGTGAGCTGTACCGCTTCGCGGAGGAATACGGCGAGCAGATCATCTTCCGCATCGAGCCGGGGCGCTACATCTCGGCAGAGTGCAGCGTCATCCTGTCCACGGTGCACAGCGTGAAGCACAACCACGACAAAAAATATGTGGGCTGCGACTGCGGGTTCAACGTGCTGCAGCGCCCCATCATGTACGACTCCTACCACGGCATCGAGGTTTACCGCGCGTCCGATGAGCCCTCAAAGCAGGAGGAGCCCGTGACCGTGGTGGGCAACATCTGCGAGAGCGGCGACATCCTGGCGAAAGACCGGGTGCTGCCGGAGATCTTCAAAGGGGATGTGCTGGGCATCCTGGATGCGGGGGCTTACGGCTTCTCCATGGCTTCCGCCTACAACTGCCGCCTGCGCCCGGCGGAGATCCTCATCCGCGAGAACGGCGAGGTGGCGCTCATCCGCGAGAGGGAGGAATTGGACGACCTGATGAGGCATATGATACCGTTAGAACATTGTTAGGAATGGGAGACTGTATGGCAGACTACATTACCACGTATTCCAAAGTTCATTTTACCCCGCTCAATCCGAAACCGGAGGACATCGTCATCCGGGACATCGCCCATCCGCTGTCCCTGCTGACCCGGGCAAACGGGCATTTCCCGCAGTTTTACTCGGTGGGACAGCACAGCATCCAGTGCGCGAAGGAGGCCGCCGCGCGGGGATATTCCCAGCGTCTGGTGCTGGCCTGTCTGCTGCACGATGCCAGCGAGGCCTATCTTTCGGATATCACCCGGCCGGTCAAAAAAAATCTGCCCGGCTACCGGGATGCGGAGCGCGTCCTGCAGAACGCGATCTATCAAAAATTTCTGGGGTCGGTCCCGGATGAGGAGGAAGCGGCGCGGATCCAACACGTGGACGACACCTGTCTGTATTTTGAGTTCCTGCACTTCGCCGGGGAAAAATTGTTTGAGAAGCCCGGGGAGATGAGCTCGGAGGCGGACTTTTCCCAGCGCGCGTTCGCGGAGGTGGAGGCGGAATTTCTGCAGATGTTCTTGACATACCGGGAAGATGTGATAGAATAGAAAAGACAAGTACATAAAGATGCTAGGGGAGCCTTTGGCTGAGAAAGCGCACACGCGCTGACCCTCACTACTTGAACCGGGTAATACCGGCGTAAGGAAGCAAATATACCAAAGTAGCTCCTCCTGCCTAAAAATTTTAGAATGGAGGTTTTTTTATGTCTTTGTTTGTATCAGAGGTGGAGGGAGAACTGCTCCTGACCACAGCGGGAAAAGTGGCGACGGCGGTCATTCTTGCGGCGCTGCTCATCGGGGCGGCCGCGATCGCGGCGAGATCCGGCAAAAAGAAATCGATGGGGACCAAGCAGCTGGTGTTCTGCGCCATGGCGATCGCCCTTGCCATGGTCACATCCATGATCAAGCTCTTCTCGTTCCCGACGGGAGGCTCGCTGACCCTGTGCAGCATGCTGTTTATCTGCCTGATCGGCTATTTCTACGGGCCGGCGGCGGGCATACTGACGGGCGTGGCCTACGGCGTGCTCCAGTTTCTGGTGGAGCCGTACATCCTCTCGCCGTTCCAGGTGCTGGTGGACTATCCGCTGGCCTTCGGCGGCCTTGGCCTGGCAGGTTTCTTCTGCAACGCGAAGAACGGTCTTGTGAAAGGCTACATCGCCGGCGTGCTCGGCAGATATGTGTTTGCCGTCATCTCCGGATGGATCTTCTTCGGGGAATACGCCTGGGAGGGCTGGGGAGCTCTGCCGTACTCGCTGGCCTACAACGCGGTCTACATTTTTGCGGAGGCGGCGATCACCGTGATCATCCTGCTGATCCCGGCCGTGCACAAAGCGCTGGACCAGGTCAAAACGATGTCGCGGGAGTAACGCGGTTCCCGAAACTTTACCGATACGATCAGAAAAACAACAGAGCCGGCACAGGAGACTACAAGAGTCCTGCGCCGGCTCTGAATTTTATGCGCAGGCCCAGGCATGGAAACCAGCTGCTGACGCAGCACCTGGGCCGCGCGGACGAGCAGGAGGAAAAGCCGCCTCCTACTCGATTATGCGCTTTATGCGGGGTGCGCGGACTGCTGATGGGCGGCGAAGCTGCCGTCCGACACCGTGAACCACTGGTAGCAGACCGGGCACTGCTGGATGTCGCTGGGGAAGTCAGCCGAGGGCGTATCCGCCGGCGTGTTCTGCGGCGGATCTGCGGAAGTATCGGTCTGCTGGCCTGCAGGGGGCTGATCCCCGTACCCGTAGGTGTCCGCCCAGGCCTTCTCCTGCGCCACATGCACGGAGTAGACGGTGGTGCCGTCCCCGTTTGGCGTCAGCGGGATCTGCTGATAGCAGTATGGGCACTGCTGGGTTGCCACGGGTGCTGTGGAGGCTTTCGGAGCCGCGGAAGCTTTTGGAGTCGCGGAAGCAGCTGGTGAGGCGGAGGCCTTTGGATCTGCGGAAGCAGCCGGCGAGGCGGAGGCTTTTGGCTTTGCGGAGGCGGTGGGTTCTATCGCCTTTTTGGTCTCGCTCTCTGTTGCCTGTTCTGTCTTTTTCTCCGTCTCCGATTCCGTTTCCGCGGCGGTTTCCGTATCTGCGGCTTCCGTCTCCGGGATCCGTTTTCTGCAGCCGGCGAGGCTAAATGCCGCGCAGGCAGTGATCAATAAGAAAAGAATGGTCTTCTTTTTCACGCTGAACCCTCCCTTAAACTGCACAGTGAAATGCAGAGGAAAATCTTTATTTTCTGTATTTTACCACGTAGCATTTTAAAGGTCAATAAAAGATGCTGCGGCTTGACGGGGATGCGCGTTTATTATAGTATGATAGCAGGGCCGGGCGAGACGCCGGGACCCGCAGATCACGGAAAAGAGGGGCATTTTATGAAGCGTGAGGTTCTGCAGAGCGATCTGGAAAAACTGTACACGGCCGGCGACATGGCGAAAGTGGGGTGCCGCGGCTGTGCCGGGTGCTGGGACTGCTGCCAGGGCATGGGCGGATCCGTGCTTTTGGATCCGCTGGACGTGTGGCGGCTGGAAAAGGGACTTGAAAAGGATTTTCCGGCGCTGATGCAGCTGTGCCTGGAGCTCGGGGCAGTGGATGGGGTGGTGCTCCCCCATCTTCGCATGGAGGGCGGGGAGGAGCGCTGTGTTTTTTTGAATGCAGAAAACCGGTGCGCCGTCCACGCGCACAGGCCGGGATTTTGCCGGATGTTCCCTCTCGGGAGATATTATCAGAACGGATCGTTCCGCTATTTTCTGCAGCACCAGGAGTGCAGGATGGAGCCGAAGACGAAGGTAAAGGTGGAAAAATGGCTGGACATGCCGAATCTGAAGCGCTATGAGGCCTGTATACTGAAGTGGCACGATCTGCTGGAGCAGATGCAGGATATTTTCAGCTCGGATGAGGACGGACAGCTCTCGAAAGATCTGAACGTGTATCTTCTGGAGCACTTTTACGCGCAGCCCTGCGATGAGAGGGACTGTTACGAACAGTTTGAGGAACGGGTGGAGCAGATGGAGAAGCTGATGCGGATATGTGCGAAAAATACATAAAAGAATTTTGCATATACACTGCACATGCCGCACCGCAGGATATACCCGTTTCCATGCAAACCCCTTGATTTTCTTGATTCGCTGCGCCGCCCTTCGACAGATGTGTTCGTTAACAAGCCTGCAAACAGATTTAATTATGCTCACACATCTGTCTCTAAAGCGGACACACGCGCCATGGAAAATCGTGCTGCGCACGATGGCGCGTCGTACATCTCGCCTGCTTTGCAGCCGAGATATATTATACTCGCGAATCTTCGAAAATCTGCCGATGGTTTGCTTTGGAAGCAGGTATATCCTTGCGGGCGGCATGTGCCGCCCTGTTTTGTTTAGGCTCCGGTGCCGTCTAAGAATCCGGCTGTCCGAAGATTTGCAAGAAGTGTGTTAAACTGTGTGACCACGTCCGCCGCACTGGTGGCGTCCGCCACAGCCGCGGCAGGGGTTATGACAGCGTCCGCACCGGTGGCTCCGGTAGCACCTGTGGCGCCTGCAGCACCTGTCGGTCCGGTTGGCCCTGTGACACCCGCAGCGCCTGCAGCACCTGTCGGTCCGGTTGGCCCGGTGGCACCCGCAGCGCCTGCAGGTCCGGTCGGGCCGGTGGCACCCGCAGCGCCTGCAGGTCCGGTGGGACCTGTAGCACCTGTGGCACCCGTCGGCCCAGTTGGGCCGGTAGCACCCGTTGCACCGGTCAGTCCGGCGGGGCCAGTGGGTCCTGTGACACCCGCAGCGCCCGCAGGTCCGGTCGGCCCGGTAGCGCCGGTGGGTCCGGTTGCGCCGTCTGCGCCTGCAGGTCCGGTGGGTCCGGTCGCGCCTGCAGCACCTGTCGGTCCGTCAGCGCCGGTAGGCCCGGTCGGTCCGATGGGTCCCGGTGCACCGTCCGCGCCAGTCGCGCCGGTAGGCCCCGCAGGACCGTCCGCGCCTGTGGCACCCGTAGCGCCCGCAGGGCCGTCAGCCCCGGTCGGTCCGGTTGGCCCGATGGGACCGGGTGCACCGTCCGCGCCAGTCGCACCGGTCGGCCCCGCAGGACCATCCGCGCCGGTAGCACCCGTAGCGCCCGCAGGACCGTCCGCGCCGGTAGGTCCGGTTGGCCCGATAGGCCCTGGTGCACCGTCCGCGCCAGTCGCACCGGTCGGTCCCACAGGACCGTCCGCGCCGGTAGCACCCGTAGCGCCCGCAGGACCATCAG
>CANRIR010000060.1 GCA_947630735.1 uncultured Marvinbryantia sp. | reverse complement strand
GGTTGTTCCCATTACATGATTAGGTGTCGTGTCAATATTTATTTTTTTAGCCACCCCAGTGATGGCTTGTTTGCCATGCAATTTACTTTTTCTCTATCCGTTATCTCTATGTTTCAAACTTCTCTCCTCCTAATACAGCGCAAAGATCATCTGCGCCGTCTCCACCAGATTCGTCCCGCTGTCCATGCTGCATTTCTGCATATAACGATGCGCTTCCTCCTCTGTCATACTGTTCCGCTCCATCAATAGTTTTTTTGCATCCCGGATCAGCCTGGTCTCCTCCTCGGACCGGACTTTGGGCTTCTGCTTTCTCTGTCTTCTGCGCCGCAGGATGTTCTCCGCCATCATCTGCAGGGTGTCCGACAGGTCCTGCACCTTCAGGGGCAGTTCCAGCCGCACGATATCGCCTGCGGGGCACATATCCAGCAGGTGCCGGGACGCGATGAGCAGCATCTCATAGCCATCCGGGAGATCCTCCTTTAACTGGCTGTACAGGATGTCCGCCAGCTTGTAGCCGCAGACCACGATCCCCTCCTCCCCCAGGCGGTCCGCCACCTGCAGGACCTGGGAGCCGCTGGTGCAGACGGCAGCCACATGACAGCCGCTGCGAACGAGTATGTTCCGGATATTTTTCGCATCATTCGGTTTCGGGAATACCACAATAATATTGATCATTCTCCCACCTCCTGTCTCTATATAAGGACAGGATCAGATCCGGTAGAGATATTGTTCTAATTCCCAATCCGTCACATTCTGACTGTACTGTGCCCACTCGTTCCTCTTCGCTTTGCAGTAATATTTTGTGATATGTTCGCCGAGCACGCCGCGCACAAACGGGTCGCTCTCCATGGCGTCCACCGCCGCCAGCAGGTTGTCCGGCAGCGTGTCGATGCCCAGTTCCTGGCGCTCTTCCTCCGTCATCCGGAAAATGTTTTTATCCACATGCTCCGGCGGCATGATCTGATTGCGGATGCCGTCCAGGCCGGCCGCCAGGCAGACCGCCAGCACCAGATACGGGTTGCTGGAGGGATCCGGGCAGCGCAGCTCCACGCGCATGCCTTCCCGCGTGCCGGGAATGCGGATGAGCGGCGAGCGGTTCTGAGCGGACCAGGCGATATAGACCGGTGCCTCAAACCCCGGCACAAGCCGCTTGTAAGAATTTACCAGGGGGTTCGTGATGGCGCACATACAGCGGATGTGCTTCATCAGCCCGCCGATAAAATAGTAAGCTTCCCGACTCAGTCCAAATTTGTCGGACGGATCCGCGAAGATATTTTTTCCGTCTTTGGAAAGAGACATATTGATGTGCATGCCGGAGCCGTTGATGCCCGCCTTCGGCTTCGGCATGAACGTGGCGTGCAGGCCGTGCCGCTTGGCGATGGTCTTGACCGACAGCTTAAAGGTCATGATATTGTCCGCCGTCTTTAAAGCGTCGTCGTATTTAAAATCAATCTCGTGCTGCGCCGGGGCCACCTCGTGGTGCGACGCCTCGATCTCGAATCCCATGCTCTCCAGAGTCAGCACCATGTCGCGCCTGGCGTTTTCCCCAAGATCGATGGGGCCCAGGTCAAAGTAACCGGCCTTCTCGTGGGTGATCGTGGTGGGCTGGCCGTAGTCGTCCGTGTGGTAGAGGAAAAATTCACACTCCGGTCCCACGTCGAACTGGTACCCCATGTCCTTTGCCTCTTTCAGCACCTTTTTCAGCACATGGCGCGGATCGCCCTCAAACGCCGTGCCGTCCGGGCGGTAGACATCGCAGATCATCCTGGCCACCTTGCCCTGCTGCGGCCTCCACGGAAAAATAACAAAGGTGTCCAGATCCGGATACAGGTACATATCCGATTCCTCGATCCTCACAAACCCCTCGATGGAGGAGCCGTCAAACATGCACTTATTGTTCAGCGCCTTTTCCAGCTGGCTGGCCGTGATCGCCACATTTTTCATGGTTCCGAAGATATCGGTAAACTGCAGTCGGATGAACTCCACGTCTTCTTCCTGCACGAGCCGTATCACGTCTTCCCTGGTATATTTCATGTTTTTCAACCTTTTCACTCCTTTTTGTTGGATAAAAAGGCCTTCTTCCCCTCTGTAAAAGAACGCCCTTATCCTGAAAAAATGATAACAGCGGGTTTTTTGTTTGTCAATCAAAAACCCGCTGCCCTTTGATGATTTAATAACATCAGTTTAATGTATTATTTCGATCGCCGCAGATTACCTGAGCCCCGTCACTGTCCTCACGTAGCGGAAGCCGGAAGTCCATGCCTCGCCTACCACCACGCCGTTCCTGCTGGAGGAACAGTGCGCCACGATAAGACCGCCGTCCGCGGATTTGCCCACCACAAGGCCCACATGGTTCATGTCGCCCCGCTCCGGGCCGCCGTAGAATACCAGATCGCCGGGCTTTACATTGACCTGAGCCACCATGGCGGAAGCCAGCCACTGGGTAGTGGTGTGTCCGCCGATGCCGGCGTCGCTGCCTCCCAGGCCGTTCCGGTAGCAGTACAGGGTAAACCCGCTGCAGTCCAGGCCATACTTGCGCATCATACCGGTGGAAGTGCTGCCCGGCGCCGTCACCCTGGCCGGCTCGCCCCAGAGGGGATCCCAGCCGATGGCATTCGACTTGCCGCCCCAGAAGTAGCCCACTTTGCCCACCAGGCTGTAAGCCGCCGTGACAATGCGCACACGCTCCTCGGACACCTCATTGCCCACGGACGCGCGCACGATCTGCGGTTCCGCGCTGGCGATAGCGCACAGCTGCAGGCACTCTGCAGAGGCGTAGCGATCGATCTGGACCCTGTCCGCCGCACTGATATGGTGCATTTTGGCATAATCGCTGATCGTTCTCGACTCCGTGTCCTCCACGGAATAGGTGTCAGGCGCCTGCCCGCCGCCCATCTCGTTTTCCTGCTTTATGCGCAGCCATTTCTCGTACCTGGCCTTGTCCATCTGCTCTTTTTTCTCCCTGCGCTGGATCTCGCGCCTGGACTCCGCCTCCTGGCGGATGAGCATCTCGGTATAATCCCTCATATCGCCTGCCGTGTGATCCGTCATCGCAAGCAGAAATTCTTCCTGACGGTCAATGGTAAGCAGCTGCTCCTCAATGGGATATTCCTCCACAAATACCTCCGAGATATCCGGCACGGAAGCGGCAAGCCCAAGGGCCTGGTCGGAGGCGTTCATCTCGTTAAAGATCTCAAATAATAAAGGCAGGGATTCCTCTGTCAGATTGGCCGAACCTGTCCGCTTTTTCGCCTCATAGATGAAGACAGCGAACACATCCCTCCAGTTTTGTGCGTGATATTCTGACGCATCTGACAAGGTTTCGGCAAACATTTCCTCCACCCTGCTGCACACCCCGGAAAAATCCGGTGATATCGTAATGCCGTAAGCGCTGGAAAGCTGTCCCAGATACGCGGCATTGCTGGCAATGATATTGGTCTGCCAGTTGGCATTCAGCTCCGAAAAATCTGTTTCCGTCTCGGTCTCGGTTTCCGTTTCAGATTCTGTTTCGCTCTCTGTCTCGGTCTCACTCTCAGTCTCAGTTTCAGTTTCTGTTTCCGTCTTAGATCCCGTTTCTGTCTCCGTTTTGCTGACGGGTTCCGTTTCCGTCTCAGACTCCGTTCCGCCCGCAGATTCCGTCTCGGTTTCATCCTCCGTGTCGGATCCCGACTCCGTCCCGCTCTCCGTCTCAGACTCGCTCCCGCTCTCAGAAACCGGCTCGGTATTTTCTTCCGTCTCCGGCTCGGTATCTGGTTCCTCCGTCGGCCGGGAAGTCTCCTGTTCTTTGTCTGTGGATCCGCTCTCCTTTTCAGGCTCAGACTCCACGGGGATCTCCGTCTGGATCGGCTCGGTCTCCGGCTCCGTATCCGCCGCAGGCGGATCCTGCGGAACCGCCGGTCCCTCTGTCTGCTTGTCCGACGGTTTCCCGGAAGGCTGTTCCGTCGGCTTTGCGGCAGGCTTGTCTGTCGGCTTCGGTGTCGGCTTTGGAGTTGGAGTTGGTTTCGGGGTAGGCTTCGGAGAAGGCTTTACAGCCGATCTCTCCGTCTGCTTCTCCGTCGGCGCTTCCGTCTGGCCATGGGCCGCAGGTGTCTGCGCCTGTGCGTGCTCGGATGCGGGCTCCGATTCCGCCAGCACTACAACTTCAGAAGAGTGCGTGGCAATCGGAACTGCCGCTGCTAAAACCCCGGAAACGGTGATACAGGATATCCTTTTCCAAAGATTTTTTCTTCTCATGAATGTTACTCTCCCATATTACTTAAACTACTCCCACTAGCATACAATAACACATTTTTCTCTATAGTTCAATTCTTTTTTTGCAGCCGCCCGATCTGCCCCGATCCGGCCAGATCCTCCCTTCAGGATTCTTCCAGAATACGCACCGCCTCCTGCAGCTGAGGATCTTCCTCCCCGTTCCCGTCAGCTGCCGGCACTTCCACATCCGGCTCGATGCCTTTTTCATTGATATCGTTCCCGTTGGGCGTAAAATATTTGTCGGTGGTGAGCTTCAGGGCCGATCCGTCCGCCAGGTTGTACATGGTCTGCGCGACGCCCTTTCCGTAGGTGGTGGTGCCCACCAGGGTGCCGATCCCGCGGTCCTTTACCGCCCCCGCAAACACCTCCGCCGCGCTGGCGCTGCTCCCGTTTACAAGCACGGCCAGAGGGCCCTCAAACAGGGGATCGCCGTCCGCAAAATATTCCGTCCGCTCCCCGTGTTTGTTCTCCATATAGACGATCAGGCCCTCTGGGAGAAAATAGTTCAGCACGGCGCAGACATCCTGCAGGATCCCGCCCGGATTGTCCCGGAGATCGACGACCAGTTTTTCCATCCCCTGGGACTGCAGATCCGTCAGGGCCTCCTTTACCTGTTCTACCGTGACGTCGTCAAACTCCGTGATCTGCAGATAGCCGATCCCATCCCCCAGCATCCGGTTCTCTGCCGTTGGGATCTCCACCTGCTCTATCTCGACCGTGACATTTACCGTCTCAGAGCCGCGCAGAAGCTCTATCTCCACAGACTCCTCCAGGCTCGTCCGGACATCCTCCACCAGATCGTCCAGGCTCATGCCTTCCACGCTCTGCCCGTTGACCGCGCGGATCTCATCTCCGGCCAAAAGGCCGGCCCTGTCCGCCGCCGAGCCCGCAAAGCAGGAAGCCACCGTGATCTTGCCGCTTTCCACGTCCTGCTCGAAAGTGGCCCCGATCCCCGAATACACTCCTTTGTTGTCCTCGTCGAAAAACTGCTTTTCCTGTTTGGGGAAATATTCCGAATACGGATCCCCCAGGCCTGCGACCAGCCCCACGTAGATATATTCCTCCACCTGGGCGGGATCAATGTCCCCGCGGTATTTGGAATTGATGATGTCCTGGATCTCCTCGATCTTTTCCGAGACCGTCACCGCATCCAGCGCAAGCTCCTCTGTGGTCTCCCTCTCGCTCTGGTCCGCTCCATCCGCGCCGTCCTGCCCCGCCTGCGCCTCCGTGACCGGCTGCGGGGAGGTCTGCCACTCCTGCAGTCTTTTGTTCAGACGTATGCGGTAGATGCCCGCCCACATAGCCATGCAGCCAAGCGTCAGCAGCACGCCGCAGATCAGTCCCTTTAAAAATCTGTTATCTCTTCCGTCTTCCATATGCACTCCTCAAAAAGGGATTTGAATGTATGTACACTCAAATCCCTGCATGTATCTTATTTTATCCTATGCCCGCCGGCCCGCTTTCATGCCCGGCGCTTCAATACTCCATGTTCTCCATATATTTCATGTACTTGACCACCATCAGCGCGATCTTGAACGTGATGGCGTCCTCGAACACGCGCAGATCCAGCCCGGTGCTCTTTTCCAGCTTGTCCAGGCGGTACACCAGGGTGTTCCTGTGAATATATAATTGCCTGGAAGTCTCCGACACATTCAGGCTGTTCTCAAAAAATTTGTTGATGGTCGTCAGCGTCTCCTCATCGAAGTCGTCCGGCGATTTGCTCTCGAAGATCTCGCGGATGAACATTTTGCACAGCGGCATGGGAAGCTGATAGATCAGGCGTCCGATACCGAGGGAACTGTACGCGATGATATCACGCTCGTCAAAGAAGATCTTTCCCACATCCAGCGCCATCCTGGCTTCCTTATAAGACCGGGACACCTCCTGGATCTCCCCGACGATGGTGCCGTAAGCGACATGGGCATTCTGCCGTCTGGATTCATCCAGGCTGCCGAGGATCTGCTCCGCCACCTTCTCCATCTGTTCATAATCATCTCCCGGGGCCAGCTCCTTGATGACGATGACACTCTTTTCATCCACCGCCGTGATGAAGTCCTTCGTCTTGCTTCCCAGACACATGCGCACGCTCTCCAGGCAGGTGTTGTCCTTCTCACTGTCCGTCTCCAGAATGAAGACTACTCTGCGCGCCTCTGTGTCGATGTGGAGCTTTTTGGCACGGTTGTAAATATCGATCAAAAGCAGGTTGTCCAGCAGCAGGTTCTTCACGAAATTGTCTTTGTCGAACCGCTCCTTGTACGCCACCAGCAGATTCTGGATCTGGAAAGAGGCCATCTTTCCGATCATGTAAGTGTCGTCGTTGCCCCCGCTGGCCAGAAGGATGTACTCCAGCTGCGTGTCGTCGTACACTTTAAAAAACTGGTACCCCTGCAGTTCCTGGCTGTCCGCCGGCGAATTTACGAATAGCATGGCCGAATCTACATACTGGCCCACTTCGTCAAACGTGGACGCCAGCACGTTGCCCTCCGTGTCGATCACACCCAGATCCACGCGGCTGATCTGCTTGATCCCTTCTACCGTATTCTGCAAAATCTGATTTGATATCATAGTTTTCACCCCAATGTTTTCTGATGTCAAATAACTGTAAAAACATCATACACTAATTTTAACAAAAAAGAAAGACATTTTTAGCAGATTTTTGTAAAATTTTATTTTGGTTTTCAGGAGCCAAAAAGTGTGTTATACTTTTTTAAATCGAAACAGGGAGGTTTTTGCCATGGTCTACAACGATATACGCGATCTCGTCCGCTACGGGATCCAAAGCGGGCTGCTCGACGAGGACGACAGGATCTACACGACGAATGAATTGCTGGAACTTTTTGGTCTGTCCGAATACGAGGAACCTCCCGAGCTCCCGGCACAGACCGACCTGGAGGGCATCCTGTCCAATCTTCTGGACTATGCGGCCCAGAAGGGACTTCTTACGGAAAACAGCGTGGTCTACCGCGATCTGTTTGACACGAAGATTATGGGGCTTCTGACCCCGCGCCCCCACGAGGTCACAAAAACTTTCCGAAAGCTGTATCAAAATTCCCCGTGCGAGGCGACGGACTATTTTTACAAGCTGAGCCAGGATACCGACTACATCCGCCGCTACCGCATCCGCCGGGATGTGAAGTGGACCGCCGATACCGCGTACGGCACCCTGGACATTACCATCAACCTGTCCAAGCCGGAAAAGGATCCCAAAGCCATCGCGGCGGCAAAGATGCTCCCCCAGAGCGGCTATCCCAAATGCCAGCTCTGCATGGAGAATGTGGGCTATGCCGGACGGGTCAACCACCCCGCCAGGCAGAACCACCGCGTCATCCCCATCACCATAAACGGCAGCGGCTGGGGCTTCCAGTACTCGCCCTATGTGTATTACAACGAGCACTGCATCGTCTTTAACAGCCTGCACATTCCCATGAAGATCGAGCGCGCCACCTTCGCGAAGCTCCTGGATTTTGTGCGCCAGTTCCCCCACTATTTTGTGGGCTCCAACGCGGATCTTCCCATTGTGGGCGGCTCCATTTTGAGCCACGACCATTTCCAGGGCGGGAACTACGAATTTGCCATGGCGAAAGCGCCCGTGGAACAGACTTTCTGCGTTCCGGGCTATGAGGATGTGCAGTCCGGCATCGTGGCCTGGCCCATGTCCGTCATCCGCCTGCGCTGCGCGGACGCCGGACGGCTTGTGGACCTGGCCGACCGCATCCTGCAGACCTGGCGCGGATATACGGACGAGGACGCCTTTGTCTTTGCCGAGACGGACGGCGAGCCGCACAACACCATTACGCCCATCGCGCGCAGGCGCGGGGAGGATTACGAGCTGGATCTGGTGCTGCGCAACAACATTACGACGAAGGAGCATCCCCTCGGGGTCTATCATCCCCACGCCGAGCTGCACCACATCAAGAAAGAAAATATCGGGCTGATCGAAGTGATGGGCCTGGCGGTGCTTCCGGCCCGGCTGAAGGGCGAGATGGAACTTCTGGCGGATTTCCTGGTGTCCAAAGAGGACATCCGCGCCAACGACACGCTCTGCAAGCACGCCGACTGGGTGGACGGATTTCTACCGAACTATCCCGCCATTACCCGGGACAATGTGACGGACATCCTGCACCACGAGATCGGCCAGGTGTTCCTGCAGGTGCTGGAGCATGCGGGCGTCTACAAACGCACCGAAGCGGGGCGCGCGGCGTTTCTGAAATTTATCGCTGCGCTCTGAACTAGGGGAGACTGTCCGAAAACCTGAAATGATGTGACTATATCGTGGGGTAAATACATCCACAATAAAAGTGGATGATTTATATAAAAAATGCACCTTGACAACTGAATAAAGTGTATAAAATTCTGGCATGGAAACAGCAGATATAGTATAATAAAAATATGAAAAATACTATGCTTTGAGGTGATCCGATGCACTATGTACAGGGCTTCGACAGAGACCAGATGATGATGACGACATGGGATTCCATGGTCGATCCGGAAAGCACAGCAAGGCTGATCGACGCATTTGTAGACAGCCTTAACCTTGCGGATTATAACGTGAAGGGGCTGGCAGGCGAGGGCAGGCCTCCTTATGACCCGAAGGCGATGTTCAAGCTTTATATTTATGGAAGTGAAAACGGGATCGGGTCATCGAGAAAGCTTGCAAAGAGCTGCAGGGTCAACGTGGAAGTCAAATGGATGCTCAAGGGTGTGGAGCCGGATTTCCGGACGATCAGTACATTCCGCAAGGAGAACATAGACAGCCTTAAAAAGCTTTTCCACGAGTTTAATAAGCGGATCAGCGGGGCGGTGGAGTGGGGATTTACCTCCATTGATGGGAGCAAGTTTACAGCCTGCAATTCTAAGGATAACAACTTCACGAAGAATAAGCTGGATGACAGGATCAAATGGCTGAACGGCCATGTCGAGGAATACCTGCGGATACTGGATGATACGGACAGGGAGGAAGAACTTGGGGAAGAACCGGAAAAGCTTACGAGGGAATTGGTCGAGAAGAGGCTGAAAGAAGCGCGGGAACGGCTGGCAAAGTATGAGGGGTACCAGAAGCTCATGGAAGAGAGCGGGGAGCCGCAGCTGTCGCTGACGGATGCGGACGCAAAGCTGATGAAGAGCAGAAACGGGTTTGCGGTGGCGTATAATCCGCAGACCGTGGTAGACTCGGAAACGCACCTGATCCGGGATTTCCAGATGACGAACCAGGTGACAGACCATGGCCT
>CANRIR010000059.1 GCA_947630735.1 uncultured Marvinbryantia sp. | reverse complement strand
CTGCTCGGCGCACTTTTTAAAAGTGTGATCGACCAGGACAGATGCGCGGTTGTGATCTGTAATCTGGAGCATGAGATCGTGTATATGAATCCGGCGGCAGCCGCACATTATGCGAAATGGGGAGGAGAAAAGCTGCTGGGACAGAGCCTGCTGTCGTGCCACAATGAGGAGTCGCGGGCGAGGATCCATCAGGTAACCGAGTGGTTTGCCGCGTCGCCGAAGCACAACCTGGTGTATACGTTTCACAATGAAAAGCAGAATAAGGACGTGTACATGGTGGCCCTGCGCGATGGGGAGAAACTGATCGGATATTACGAGAAGCACGAATACCGAAACCGCGAGACGATGGCCATGTACGACCTGGGGTAGTTGAAAGCGGCCGATTGACGTCAACGGCATCTTCCAATCTGGCGTGCATCCTTTCAAGGAGGTTTTTTTATGGACAGGATCGATCTGCATGTGCACTCCAACCGCTCGGACGGCACGTTTTCCCCCGCGCAGCTGGTAGAACTGGCCCTGCAGAAAGGGCTGCGGGCGTTTGCCCTGACCGACCACGACACCGTGGCGGGGATCGCGGAGGCCATGGACGCTGCCGCCGGCACTTCCGTGGAGGTGGTGCCCGGCATCGAGTTTTCCACCCGGTACCTGGAAAAGGAAATTCATATCGTGGGACTGGATTTTGACTGGAAAAGCCCTGCGTTTGCCGAACGGCTGCGGCACTTTCAGGATTCCCGCAGCGTCCGCAACGAGATCATGATACAGAAACTGCAGCATGACGGCTTCGACATCTCCATGGAACAAATGCAGGAAGCGTTCGGGGACGCCGTCTGCACCAGGGCACATATTGCCCGGTATCTGGCCGACCAAGGCTATGTGTCCGAAATCCCGGAGGCGTTTGCGCGCCTGATCGGGGAAGGCTGTCCCTACTACGTGCCGCGGGAGAAAGTGACGCCCATGCAGGCGGTGCGCCTCATCTTCCAATGCGGCGGCATCCCCGTGCTGGCCCACCCCATGCTCTACCATCTTGCGCCGGACGATATGGACACGCTTCTAAGGGAACTGAAAAAAGCCGGGCTGATGGGCATCGAGGCCCTCTACTCCACCCACTCGGCGGCGGACGAAAACCTGGTGCGCCTCATGGCAAAGCAGCACGGGCTCCTCATCTCCGGCGGCTCCGATTTCCACGGCGCAAACAAGCCGGACATCGAGCTCGGAACGGGCCGGGGGAACCTGCGCATCCCGGGCCACATCCTCACAAATCTTCGCGACAGGAGAGATCACGCATGACACAGAACACAAAAATCCTCTTTCTGGATCTGGACGGCACCCTGCTGAACGACGACAAGGAGATCACCGCGGGAAATCTCACGGCCATCCACGAGGCGCTTGCAAAGGGCCACAAGGTGGTCGTCGCCTCCGGCCGCGCCACCGTGAGTATGCTTAAGCTGGCCGAACAGATGGGTCTGACCGGCGAGGGCTGCTACGCCATTACCTTCAACGGCGCCTGCATTTACGATCTGTGCCGGCAGACGCCGGTCCGGCGCTTTCTCCTCCCGTTTGACACGGTCCGCTTCCTTTTGGACGAGGCCTACTCCTTCGGCCTGTACGCCCACACCTACTCCGACACATGCGTTGTGGCGGAGCGCAAAGTCAGGGAGCTGATCACCTACACGAACATTACCCACATGCGCTATGAGATTGTGGAGAATGTCTGCACCTATCTTACGGAGGAGCCGTATAAGGTCATTTCCATCAACTATGACGCGCCGCAAAAGCTGGCCGCGTTTAAAGACTACATAGAACCTTGCATCGCGGGACGGGCGGACTGCTTCTTCTCCTGCCCCAACTACCTGGAATTTGTGCTGCCCGGCGTCTCCAAGGGGAACGCCATCCGCGCGCTCTGCGCACACCTCGGCATCCCCATGGAAAACACCGTCTCCGCGGGCGACGCGGAGAACGACATCTCCATGCTGGAGGCCACCCATATCAGCGCGATCATGAAAAACGCGCAGCCCGATATGTACGCCCACGGGAATTATGTGACAGAGCATGACAACAACCACGACGGCGTCGCGGAGATCATCTATAAATTTATTTTGCAGGAAAATACACCGCCCATCTGATCCCTGTGCGCGTGATCTTCCACCATAAAAGAGCTGCCGCATGTACGCGGCAGCTCTTGTGAACTGTTTTATTTTTCTGTTGTCTTCTCTGTTGTCTTTTCGGCTGCGTCTGTCCCCGCTTCGGTTGTCTTCTCAGATGCGGCTGTCTCCGCTTCCGTCGTCTCCTCGGCTGCGTCCGTCTCCGCCTCTGTCGCATCCTCGGCTGCATCCGTCTCTGCTTCTGTCACATCCTCGGCCGCCGTCTCAGCCTCCGTCACGTCTTCTTCCTCTGCAAATTCGTCGTCCACCGCATCGACCACTTCGTCCACAGCGTCCGCAGATGAAAGGCCTGACAGATAATCTGACACCGCCGCGGTATCCGCCACATAAAATCTGCGCGGAGGCTCATATAACTTATCAAACGCGGAGTAGCCGATCCACGCCACCAGGGCGACGGCCACCAGAGAACCGCCCACTTTCCAGAGCATCCTCTCGCGTTTTTCTTTCTGCATGATCTTTTTTCTGTTTGCTTTCTGTTCTTTATAACGGTCAACCTTTGCCTGACTCATACGACATTCTCCTCTGCACTGCAATCTTTCCGGCAGGCCGCACGCCCGCCCTGCCTAATAGTGTAGCACAGTTCGCCGAAAATTACAACCAATTTTATATGGCTAGGATAATTCCCCCGTCGTTGGCGTACAGACTGCTGATCCCGCGGGTATCCAGCACAAGCACGTCTTTCACTCTGATGCGCGCAAGCAGCGCGTCCTTTACCATCTGGGCCCTCTGGGGACAGTTGCAGTGGGAGATCGCCAGGATCTTATCCTCGGTGTGCTCCACCTGCTCCACCACAAGGTCCACCATGCGCACAAGCGCCTTGTTAATGCCGCGCACCTGCGCCAGCGGTTCAATGGTGCCGTTCCTGGTGCCCTGCATGACCGGCTTGATCTTCAGGGCCGTGGCGAGGAACGCCTTCATGGTGCTCAGGCGCCCGTTTTTGCGCAGGGTCTCCAAACTTTCCAGGACAAAATACGTCCGCTTCTCGGCGATGTACTCCTCCACCGTCTCCACAACCTTCTCAAACGGCATCCCGGCCTCCTCGCACTCCCGGATCTTCAGGCCCACCAGCGTCTCGCCGATGGATGCGGAGCAGGAGTTAAACACATGAGCCTTCTTTTCGGGGTGTTCTTCCAGAAACATATTCTTTCCGAGGACCGCGCTGTTGTAGGAGCCGCTCAGCTCCGCGGACAACGTGACCGCATACACCCTGTCCGCCCCGCAGTCAAAAGCATTTTTGTAGGCCTCCGGCGAGGGGCAGGCCGACTTCGGACAATTGGGACTTTTTGCCGCCCGCTCCAGAAAATCCGCCTGGTCAAATGTCTCGTCGTCTATGATCGTGTGGCCGTCCACCTGGATAGTCAGAGCGACATTCACAAAACAGCCGCTTTCCCTCATCTCTTCCGAGAGCTCTCCGCAGCTGTCTATCACTACCTTATAGCTCATTTTCAGACCTCCAAAAACACAATTACCTTTTGACATAGTTTTTAATACTACATCATCATAACACATATATTTCCATTTGGAAAGTCTTTTCTGCTTTTCTTTTTAAATTTTCTGATATATACTGAAGAAAAACACGAGAGGCGCTCTGCTATGACTTCTTTCCCGATCTCTGAACTCAAACCATTTATGAACCAGCTGTTTTTGAAGGACGCGTTTGACGCCTTCTGGCTCTCGGAGGCCTCCTTCACGACCTTCTGCACCTTCCGCATAGACGGCGGCTTTTATCCGGCGTATTTTTCGGACGAAGATCCGGAAGCTCAAAATCCTGCCGGGCAGCCTTATGCCCTGTGGCGGCAGGTGCGCCCGTTCTGCCTGGAACTCATCCGCGGAAAGCGCACGCCCCTGGAATTTAAGATCGTCTTCCGCCTGTCCGCGTCCAACGTGGAAAAACTGCTGCGCATGAGCGGCCTCTCCCTCACGCCGGAGGACATCGACGGCCTGTTCTTAAACCTGCACTATAAAGAAAGGCACCTGGTCTGCACGACCGGCACCTCTCTTCGCTTTTTTACTTTAGATAAAACACTGGATCACGTGTGGGACGACATGGTAGACAAGTTCCTGAAAAAACTGACCTGACCTTTGCGTCTCCTGTTCTGCAGATCTTTATTTTGCCAGAAGCAGCATGATCTCGTTGCTGCGCGCGATGAATTTCGTCATGGCCTCCGGCTTCAGCGGAGCGTGGCTTAACATGGCCAGATCATAGAGCTGCTCGCACATCATCGGCACATGCTCGGAATCCCTGTTGTTCAGGATATACTGCACCAGGCTGTTGTTGGCGTTGAGCACCAGCGTCTCGGACCCGCCGAACATGTTCGGATCCATGCCGTACATGTTGTACATCTTCATCATTTCCTGCATGCGGCGCGTCTCCTCGGAGAGCGTGATCATGGAAGAAACCTTCTCGTTCTTCAGCTTCTCCACCTTAACCTCCAGCTTGTCGTTCCCCAGGGCCTTGCGGAACACTTCCGTGAGGGTTTCCGTGGTCTCTTTGAGCTCGTCCTCGGACGTCTGCGCCTTGAAGCTGTCGGTCACATCCGCGTCGATGCGCTGGAAATGCACGCCCTCTTTTTTCTGCTCCACATGCGTGATGAACGGGGTGTCGATATTGTGCTTCAGGATGACGGCGTCCAGGCCCTCCTCCTTAAACATATTGATGTACTGGCTCTGCTGCACCTCGTCCGTCACATAGAAAAGCGTGATCTTCGGGGCCTCTTTCTCTTCCGCTTCCCCGTCGCTCTCCTTGGCCGTTTCTTCTGTCTTCCCGTCCGTCTTCTCTTCGGCCTCCTCCGCGGGCTGCTCCTCCTGCGAAGCACCCTTCTGGCTCTCCTTGATGAAATCGTCCAGCGTGAGGTACTTGCCGTCCAGATTCTTTACCAGGATGTAGTCCATCATGCGGTCGCTGAATTTTTCATCCTTCAGGCAGCCGAACTTGATGAACGGGCTGATGTCGTCCCAGTATTTCTCATAGTTCTCGCGGTCCGTCTTGCACATGCCGCTCAGCTTATCCGCCACTTTTTTGCTGATATAATCAGAGATCTTCTGCACAAAGCCGTCGTTCTGCAGGGCGCTCCTGGACACGTTCAGGGGCAGGTCCGGGCAGTCGATGACGCCCTTTAAGAGCATCAGAAACTCCGGGATAACTTCTTTGATGTTGTCCGCGATGAACACCTGGTTGTTGTACAGCTTGATGGTGCCCTCGATGGAATCGTACTCCGTGTTGATCTTCGGGAAATACAGGATGCCCTTCAGGTTGAAGGGATAGTCCATGTTCAGGTGGATCCAGAACAGCGGCTCCTTGTAGTCCAGAAATACCTTGCGGTAAAAATCCAGATACTCCTCTTTTGTGCACTCGTTGGGATGTTTGCTCCACAGGGGATGAATGTCGCTGATGGAGACCGGGCGCTTTTTGATCTTCACTTTTTCCTGCGCCGGGGAAACCTCCACCGTCTCCTTCTCGCCGTTCTCGTTTTCCTTCTCCTCGGTCTTCGCGTCCTCGTGGATATACTCGATCACTTCATCGTCGTCGCGCAGATCCTCTTTGGGGATGGTCTCATACTGGGGCTCCGCCTCCGCGTTGGTCAGGAAGATCTCCGTCGGCATAAAGGAGCAATATTTTTCCAGCACTTCCCGCGCGCGGTACTCATTGGCAAACTCCACGCTCTCCTCGTTCAAAAACAGCGTGATCTCTGTGCCCACCGTGGTCTTGCTGCCGTCGCCGATGGTGTACTCTGTGCCGCCGTCGCACTCCCAGTGCACCGGAGCCGCCCCCTCTTTGTAGGAAAGGGTATCGATGTGCACCTCATCCGCCACCATGAACGCGGAGTAAAACCCGAGGCCGAAATGCCCGATGATCTCGTCGCCGTTGGCGTTGTCCTTATATTTCTCAAGGAAATCCGTCGCGCCGGAAAAAGCGATCTGCGTGATGTATTCCTCCACCTCTTCCGCCGTCATGCCAAGGCCCGTATCGATGAATTTCAGGGTCTTCTCCTTGGGGTTGACAATCACATCCACCTTGTTCTTATGGCCTTCCGGGAACGTATATTCCCCGATCAGGGCCAGCTTCTTCAATTTGGTAATGGCGTCGCACGCGTTGGACACCATCTCACGCATAAAGATATCGTGATCGGAATAAAGCCATTTTTTGATGATCGGGAAAATGTTCTCACTGTTAATAGAAAGACTTCCTGTTCTGTTCATACTTTATCACCTCGTTATTTTTTTCCAGATCCGATAATACAGCCATCGTTCGATTATGTATTATAATACCGTCATTTCGGAATGTCAAGAAAAAATTAGCACTCATTTGAAATGAGTGCTAACAAGTGTGAGATATTTTTGGAATCTCTGCCTTCTCAGTTTGCCCGGATCTCCTGCCGCATAAATCCGATGTAGGAACCGCCGAACGCGATCAGCATCAGCGCCGCGAGCCCCGTGAGGTTCGGCCACACCAGCAGGACGCTCTGTCCAAGGCTCAGATAGCCGGTCACAGCCCCCTGCAGCTGATCCACCGTCACCACATTGACGGAGCGCACCGTGGGGTTCATGATGGTGGAGACCGCCTCGCTGTACAGATAATACGGCGAAATGCGGTTCAGCCCGAGCCGCAGGGTGTAGTTCGGCAGCGAGTTGAAGATCATGCTGTACTCATCGTTCATGGGGTAGGCCGCGTTTGCGATGATGCTCGCCACCAGGCTCATGAAGATGGCAAAAAAGATCCACATGGAAATGGACGCCAGCGCGGACGTGGCCGCGTGCCGGCAGAAAACGGAGAACAGGATGGACAGGGCCAGCCAGAACGCGATGTAGATGACGGTAAACGTGAGGAAAATAAGGATCCTCCACACTTCCTCCCCCGTCGGCTTGATGCCCGTGCTGATGACGCCCACCGCGCCCACCGCAACGCCCATGGTGTAGATGATGACCGCGATGACCGCGGTGCCTGCCAGGAATTTTCCTATGATAATGGAATCGCGGTAGATGGGCTGCGCCACCAGGCGGTTCAGGGTGCCTCCCGCCCGCTCGCTGTTCACAGAGTCAAAGCCCAGCGCCAGGCCGATGATCGGCCCCAGCAGAGCGATAAAGGACATGAAGGACGGAATGGAACTCCCGCTTGCCGTGTAGAGGCTCAGGAACAGGTAATCGCTGCCGGTGGCATCCGAAAGTGCGGTAACCGCCCCATAGAGACTGGCGAAACCGGTGCTCCCGATCAAAAGCAGAAGGATCAGGAACCGCTTGCTTTTCAGATGATCGGCAAGCTCCTTGTGGTACAGCGCGCCCAGCCCCGTCAGCCCGCGGACGGTGCCCGCGTTACTTTTTCCATCCATGCTTTTTCTTTTTGTCTGAATCATTTCTTTCATCGTTTTGTCCCGCCTTTTCAAAATAACGTCTATAAATCTCGTCCAGATCGCCGCCCCGCTGATGCAGGTTCAGGATCGTATAACCGTGTGTGCCCAGAAATTCCGTCAGATCAGAGCGGATATCCTTCTTCGACGTGATCAGGAGCGTATTTCCCTCTTTTTTGATGTCCTCCACCCCGTCCTGCTGGTACAGCATGCCCAGCAGCTTGTCGTCGCAGGGCTGCACATTCAGTTCCAGCAGATAGACGCCGTCCTTGCGGATCTGCTCCTCCAGCTCCGCCAGCGTGCCGCTGGCGATCAGGCTTCCCTCTACAAAGATTCCCACGCGGTCGCAGACCTGCTGGATCTGGTGAAGCTGGTGGGAGGAGATCAAAAGCGTCCTTCCGTCCTCCTCGGAGAGCTGCCGGATCATATTCAAAAGTTCCCGCATCCCCTCCGGGTCGATCCCCAGGGTCGGCTCATCCATGATGATGATGCGCGGATCCTTCATCAGCACATCCGCAATGCCCAGACGCTGCCGCATGCCCTTGGAGTAGGTCCCCGCACGCCTGTCGGCGGCCTGCGTCATGCCCACGCGCTCCAGCAGGCGGTCTATGCGCTCTTCCAGCTCCCTGCCGGAGAGTCCGTTCAGACGGCCGGTAAAGCGCAGGTTCTGCCGTCCGGTCATGTCGCTGTAAAATCCCACGTTGTCCGGCAGATACCCCACCATACTCTTTACCTCCAGCGGGTGCCGCGCGCAGTCCATGCCCGCGATCAATGCCTGCCCTCCCGTGGGCTCCGTCAGCCCCAAAAGCATGAGGATCGTGGTGGTCTTGCCGGCCCCGTTCGGGCCCAGAAGACCGAACACCTCCCCCTCTCTTATCGTAAGGTTCAGGTCGTTTACCGCTGTCTTTTCGCCGTATTTCTTTGTCAGATGCGATATCTCGATCACATTTTCGCGCTCATTTGCCATAGCTACCGTCTCCCGTACTTCTTAAAGATTACGCCCAGCACACAGACGAGCACCACGATCACCGCCACCGCCGCGATGCCCCACGCGGTGGACGTCTTGACCGACACTCGGAAATCGGCGTTCGCGGAAGTTTCATTGTTGCGGATGCTGACGGACACCGCATAGTCCCCTGTGACGGCATTCTCGCAGGGTCTTATGTAGGCCGTCACTTCCTTCGTCGCACCGGCCTCCAGGACGTCGATGGTAGATTCGCTGAAGGTGGCCTCCCAGTCTGTCGGGACGCTGGAAGTGAGATTCAGATTGGTCAGATCTACATTGCCCGTATTGGTGATATCCAGTGTTACAGAAGAATCCTTGTTCTCATAGGCGTCGAAGCTCAGGCGTCCGTCGGGTGTGGCGAGCGTCAGGCCGTAGGTTCCGGTGATCTCCACCGTCAGATCCAGATTCAGGGTATCGTTCGCGGATACCGCGGTGCAGGGGATCACATATTCTCCCTTCTCCACATTGTCGGGCGGCACAACGCCCACCGTCATGCCCTGGCTGCTTCCGGCGTCCACCGAAAGGCTCGCCACATTGGCGCTCTCGCCGGACGGCGTGAACGTGATCTGCCATCCGGCTGGGATCTCCGCGGCCAGCGCGTAGGTCTGGTTCGTGCTGCGGTTGTTCACGATCGTCGTGCCAAAACTGAAGGATGTGCCGGACATTCCCTGCTGTTCCGGGTATTCCGAGGTAAAGGCGCTCTGCCCGCTCTCCTCCTGGCTCACATTCACTTCCAGTTCCAGCGTATCTTTCCGGCCCGAACCCGCGTCCGCCTCCAGCGCCACCTCATAGGTGCCCTCCCCGGCCTCGGCCGGTATGGTCAGGCTGAAGCTCGCCTGGGACGCATCCTCCTCGCCGGCTTCCTCCGCCTTCACATGAATCTTTGTGATCTCCTTATTGTCTCCCTTAAAATATCCGGTCCAGTTTTCCGGAAGGGACGCGGCAGAGAGGGCGACATCGCAGCCCGTTCCGTCCGTTGTGGAAAAATCCAGCGGGAAGCTGACCGTCTCCCCGGGCTTTACCGTAATGCCCGGAAATGCCGTGCTCATATCCACCCCGGCGCTCTCCGCCGCACACGCCGGCACCGCCGCCGTAAACGCCATGGCCATGGCCGCTGCCGCCATCATACCGATCCCCTTGTTCCATACTTTTCTGTAACGCATTTGTTTGTTCTCCTTTCCTGTTGCTGCAGTCTATTCTCATGCGGCATCCTGAAATGTACCTGAAAAAGTATGTGAACAATCTTTGAAAACATATTGAAAAAAATGTGAAATCCCGTCCGGCCGGGCGGGAGTGTGCTACAATATGGAAGCTGAAACGATCGCAGAGAGAAGGAACCGATATGCGTATCTTAGTCGCAGAAGAAAATACATATGTCACAGAAATCTTGAAATCCATGCTGGAAAAACACAGATACACGGTAGATACCGTGCGAAGCGGGGAGGACGCGCTGGGATATCTGAGCCAGATGGAATACGACGCGCTCGTGGCCGGACTCGAACTCTCCGACGCCGACGAGATCTCCGTCCTGGTCAAGATCCGGGAGCTCGGATTCTCCACGCCCATCCTGTTTCTCACCGCCCGGAAGGAGCCGGACGAGCGCGCCGCCATACTGGATGCCGGGGCCGACGACTGCCTCTCCGTTCCATTCTCCGTGTGCGAGCTCCTCGCCCGTGTCCGCGCTCTCACCAGGCGCGGCCCGTTCTATGCTCCGCCCGTGCTCTCCTTTGGCAATACGCGGCTTGCCTGCAGCAGTTATCTGCTCTCCTCGCCGACGCGGCAGATCCGCCTGAACAACAAAGAATATCAGCTGATGGAGCTTCTGCTGCGCAGCCCCGGCCAGATCTTCTCCACCGAGCATCTCATGGAAAAAATATGGGGACTTGAGACGGATGCGGACATCGATGTGGTCTGGACTTACATCGGATTCCTGCGCAAAAAACTGCGCCTGCTCTGCTCCGACATCGGGATCCGCACTGTCCGTGGAGCCGGCTACATTCTGGAAAAGAGAGACGCCATGCCCTGAAGGACAGAGCAAATGAAATGAACCAGATCGCAGACAAACACTTTTCAGAAATCATGCGGCACGAAATGCAGCACGAAAAAAAGTCCCATAAATACAGGACTTTTCTAATGCGGGTAGCCGGACTTGAACCGGCACGAAGTCGCCCTCGAGAGATTTTAAGTCTCTTGTGTCTGCCTATTCCACCATACCCGCAGCTATTATAAAAATGGGACCTATAGGGCTCGAACCTATGACCCTCTGCTTGTAAGGCAGATGCTCTCCCAGCTGAGCTAAGATCCCTCATGCTGCGGTCATACGGTGCCACAGCATACAGCGACCCAGATCGGACTCGAACCGACGACCTTCGCCGTGACAGGGCGACGCTCTAACCAACTGAGCCACTGGGCCTGAAACAGATCATATATGTTTGTAAAACCAAATGGACCTTCGGGGACTCGAACCCAGGACCGACCGGTTATGAGCCGGTTGCTCTAACCAACTGAGCTAAAGGTCCAAAGAGCCGATGATCGGACTCGAACCGATAACCTGCTGATTACAAATCAGCTGCTCTGCCAGTTGAGCCACATCGGCGTTAAAAATGACTCCAAGGGGATTTGAACCCCTGTTACCGCCGTGAAAGGGCGGTGTCTTAACCGCTTGACCATGGAGCCTCATCTTATAAAAAAACAACACCTTTATGACAGCTCTGTGTCTTTCGGCTACCATTTGGTGTTGTATAACTCCCCGAGTTGGGCTCGAACCAACAACCCTTCGGTTAACAGCCGAATGCTCTACCATTGAGCTATCGAGGATCATCTTTCAGATGCACTCTCCCGCGGCCCTCTCCGCCGCGGCACTGTATCGCACCCTCAAAACCGCACAGGAACCATGCTCCTACATCCTTACATCTCCTATCCCTTAAACCCTGACCTGCC
>CANRIR010000058.1 GCA_947630735.1 uncultured Marvinbryantia sp. | reverse complement strand
AGGGCAGTTTTATCTTTTGTATAAGCTGCTCTTTTTTGTCTGCCCTGAATCTGATACTTTCCTAAAGTATTATATCACATTATTTGGCGCGTGGGAAGATTTTTCTAGAGACTGCGGTAATACCGCTTCAGATACTTCTCCACCACCGGGAAGGGCGCGGGGCCGATGCGCAGGACCTGCCGGTGAAAATCGGGGAGATCGAACTTCTGCGGCCAGTTGTTCTGGCAGTAGCTGCGCAGGTCCAGAAAGCTCAGGTACCCCAGATAGTATTTCATATAATTGACGGGTGATTCCAGAATGGCGTCAAAAACGGCGTCTGCCCCGGCAGGATCGGTAAGGCCCAGATTGCTCAGAAATTCGGCGGTATCTTCCCGCGTGAAGCCGTGATAATGGATGCAGATGTCCAAAAGGGAGGAGAGGCCCAGCATCACGGAGCGGTTCAGCTGTCCGAACTGCACCGCGGCCTTTGCCTCGGCGGATGCTCCGTCCGGGACGGCGTAGGCAAAGCTTTCCATCTCCACATAGGTGGCCCACCCTTCCGTGTAGCCGCCGAAGGAGAACAGGCTGCGCACGGGATTGCGGCTGGCTGACCCGCTCAGGTTCTGGTACAGATGGCCGGGATATCCCTCGTGCGCCAGCGTGGTGTACAGCTCCAGCGGGGAGGACACGGAGGCGCTGTTTATGTAGATGACATTTTCGTCCGGGCTGTCGATAGGCGGGGTCAGATAAAAGGCCGGGCTTAAAAAATCCTCCAGGGACTTGTGCACATATTTTACGTCCACATCCGTGTCGGAAGGGGCGGGGTAGTCGGACGCCATTTTCTGCCGAAGATCCGAGAGGATGGACACGGGATCCGTGAGGATGCCGGAAAGGCTGCTCTCGTCGGCTGCGTCCGGATAGGTCTGAAGGAGTTCATGGCAGGCCTGGATATCCTTTGTGATCTGATCCCGGATGCGCCGCTCGATGGCGGCGATGGGAAGATAAGAGCCGGTCAGGTCCCGCACCAGATACTCGTAGTACGCTTTCCCGGAAGGAAAATAGCACAGGCCGTTTTCGTTCCGGCAGGTGCCCTTTAAGGACGCAAGTCCCTCCATGAGCAGCTCGTAGGCGGGCAGGACGTGCTTTGCCACGATGCTGAGATTTTGCTCCTGGTACGCGGCTTTTTCCTGCGCGGAGAGAAAATCCAGCGCGTCTGTCTTCTCGTTAAAGATCGCGGCGAGAAGATTGCTTTCCGGGCCGTCTTCGCCGATGAAGGCGCGGCACTGGCGGATGATGGCGTCCGCGTTTTTGTCGGTCATGAAAAGACCGGCTTTTGACCGCTCCTTTTCGTACTGCAGCAGGGAAGAAAAGTAGGTGTCTGTCTGGGCGGTCAGCTCCAGATACTCCTCTATGTCCTCCCGGTCAGAAAAGCGGTATTCGGCCAGCAGCACCGGAAGCTGCGCCTGCAGGCCGATGGAGGGGCCGAGAGGCTCATCGAGAAGGGGAAATTTTTCGGCGTCTATCTCGTTTTGCAGGGCCAGAGACAGGACGTCATAGGTGATCTGATCTTCTGTCGAGAGGCGCTGATAAGGGATCTCGTGCAGCAGGAGCTGATACTGCTGCGCGGCCGGGACGCTCTCTGAGACGACCAGTGAACTGACGTCCTCCTGCCCGTAAGTGACGGGGTAGTCGAAGATCCCGAAGTTCTCGGGATCTTCCAGCGTGTAGTGCAGGTTCAGCGTGCTGGATGTGATCTCGCTTTGAAACATGGATCCGGTGAAGGCTTGAAACGCGTTTGACGCGTCCCGGGCATCGGCGGCGTTGCGGTAATTGCAGATGGCGCCGGCCAGGAAGCAGCCGGCCGGCACAAAGGCCCAAAGTAATTTTTTCATGCGGAGGCTCCGGAGTGGTTTTTGTCTATTTTATGCGGACTGACAGGCGGTTCATACATGAGAAATTAAAATAATAAGTGATTTATAATATAAAATATAAAAATAATACTTGCAATATGAAAACAACTATGATATATTGAAAGAGCAATCGGCAAAGAGGGTTCCCACTTCGCAGACATTCCGGCATTTCCGCCATAAACGCAAAAGAACAAGTTATTGAGAAAAGGAGGGATCAACAAAGCAGATATGAAAAAATTTATTCTGGCCGTTGTGGCAGCGTCGCTCCTGATGGGAGTGGGCGCAGGGGTTTCTTATGCCTATCTGACAGCGCAGGACGGCGCGGATAACCTGTTTCAGGTATCTTCCGTGGATATCGGGATCGAGGAAAACTTTGAGCCGCCGGGGGATGTGACTCCCGGACAGGTCATCACAAAGGCTCCAAAGGTGCAGAACAGCTCGAACACAGACTGTTATGTGCGGGTGTCCGTGCGGTTTTCCAGCAGTGACGCGGAGCAGTTTGTGGAGCCGCTCGCCGTCAACAGCGGATGGCAGGACGGGGAAGACGGATATTATTACTGGACGAGCCCCCTTGAGCCGGGGCAGTGGACAGGCACTTTGTTTGACCGCGTAAAAATAAGAGAGGATGCGGCAGACAGCATCCCGCCGTTTCGCATTCTGGTATATGCGGAAGCGGTGGCGTGCAGAAATAAAAGTATGAAAGAAGCATGGGAGGGAACAGTATGACGATCAGAAAAAGGACAGGAAAAACAATTTTAGCCGCGATGGCCGCTGCGGCCATTGTATCTGCGGGGGCCAGGCAGACGCTGGCCTACCTGACGAGCAGGCAGTCGGTGACCAATACTTTTACCGTGGGGGATCTGGAGATCGGCCTTCAGGAGCCGGACTGGGACCCGCAGGACGGCGACGGAAAAAACGTATATCCCGGTTACAGCGTGTATAAAAATCCTACCGTCCGGAACATCACATCCTCCAAAAACGGGGAGGAGCCGTGCTATGCGCGCATTCGGATCCTGCTGGCGGACAGCGGCGGGAACCTGATCAATGACACGGCGCGGACGGCGCTGATCAAAAAGATGATCCGGTATGACAGCACATACACCGGAACTTACGATTCGGAAGGAAGTGGAAAGAACATCACCCAGGGCAGGATACCCGGGTATTCCCTGCAGGAGATCGAGCGCCTGCCCATGATCAATCCGCTGTTTTCCATCGATCAGACGAGGACGCGGGACAATGAGATCGTCTGCAATTATATGGGTGCGGATAAAACCGGGATCCTAAAGATCGGGGAGCAGGCGACGCTGTTTACCACGCTCGCGGTTCCCACGGAGTGGACCAACACGGAGATGAAGCTGCTGGGCGATTTCCAGATCCTGGTCAAGGCGGAAGCCATTCAGGCGAACGGATTCGCGGACCAGAACACGGCGATGCAGGCCCTGGACGATGAGATCGGGAAGGGATGAGGCGCATGGGAAAAAGAAGAAAGGCCCTGGCCGGTTTTCTCGCCATCGTCTTCTGCTTCTCCTTTGCAGGCATGGTATACAGCGCCTGGATGAACACGATCGGAGCGGACAATATCCTGACCATGGGCTCTTATAAGGCCAGCATCCTGGAGCAGTATAAAGTGCCGGCGCATGTGGATCCCTCACAGGCCGTTGAAAAAAAGGTGGAGGTGCGCAATGAGGGCACGGTTCCGATCCTGGTGAGGGTATCTGTGAAAAAGCAGTTCGGGACGCGCAAAAGCGACGGGACCTTTGTGGAGGATCCCGTCCTTGACCCGGAGGTCATAGAGATCCGCTTTCACAACACGTACTGGACGCGGCAGGACGACGGGTGGTATTACTACCGGGATGTCCTGAAGGCGGGTGAGACCACGAAGGAGCCCCTGATGGAGTCCTATACCCTGTCCGCGGCGGCGGGCAATGAATACAAGGGGAAAGAAGGACAGATCGTCATTGAAATGGAGACGGTTCAGGCGCAGGAAGATGCGGCCGCCTCCCTGTGGGGCGGGCGCGTAAAAGAGCTCGGGATCGTGTGGCCAAAGGCTCCGGAGGCCGGCGCTGCGGGCGTGAGCTTTCAGGGTCGGGACGGCGGTTTTTCGTTTACCATGGACGGGACGGATCTGTTCCTGGCCTTTAAAGATCTGCAGCCGGGATGTGCCAGACAGCAGATGATCACGGTGAGCAACCAGTCGCAGGAGCGCGCACAGATCTTTCTGCGGGCGGAGGAGACGGACCAGACGGCCGCTTCAGAGGAGCAAAAGGAACTGCTCCGCCAGCTTCTGGAAAAATACGCGGTGATCGAGGTATCGGATCAGGGGCGTGTGCTGTATCAGGGCGCCGTGTGCGGGCAGGACGGCGATAAAACCATGCGAAGCGATATCAGCCTGGGAGAATTTCCGGCGGGAAGCAGCAGGGAGCTTGCGGTAAAACTGTCTCTCTCCCCGGAGATGGACAACCGTTTTCAGAAGCTCACCGGAAAAGTGCGCTGGACGTTTACGGCGAGCGGGGAGGACGGGACGATCCTCGCCTCCGATGCGCCCCAGACAGGGGACAGCGCGCATACGGGCCTGTGGACGGCACTGCTGATATCCAGCGGCGCGGCGCTGCTGGCGGTTCGGAAAAGGTCTGCGGTGCCGGAACCGTCTGGCGGAAAGGAGAGAGAACATGAGATATCTCAAACGGATCGTTGATCTGCTCTTATTTTGTTATCTGACGGCGATCGCTGTCTTTGCGGTGCCGCCGCTTCTGGGCATTCAGGCATTTGCGGTGATCAGCGGGAGCATGGCGCCGGCTCTGGCGCCGGGTTCCATTGTATATACGGTTCCCCGGAAATTTGACCAGATCCGCGTGGGGGATATCATTACCTACCGCCAGGAGGGAAGCGGCATCTATGTCACACACCGGGTGGCGGAGATCCATGAAAAGGAACAGACGCTCATCACAAAAGGGGATGCCAACCAGCAGCCGGATGGAAAGGAAGTTTCCGGTGCGGACGTGGCGGGATGTGTCTGGCTGCATGTGCCTTATCTGGGGTATGCGGCCATGGCGCTCAGCGGGACCGGGGAGAAACTGCTCGCGGCGGGCGGCCTTTTGTGGCTGCTGCTCATAAAGAGCATCCTCACGAACCTGCTGGAGATGAGAAGGAAGGAGGCGATGATCCTATGAATGTGGAAAAGACGGCGGCTATTTTTCTGGGATGCTCGCTGTTCGCAGCGTCGTCCGGCATTACGAGCGCGTATCTGAAGTCTGAGCCGCGCATACTTTCCAACAGGGTTTCTGCGGGCTCGGTCTATGTAAAACTGACGGAACCCGCGTGGGATCCTCAAAAGGCGCAGGATATGCATCCGTCGGATGCGGTGCCGAAAAACCCCACGGCGACGAACACGGGAAAGAGTGACGCCTGGATCTTCCTGCACCTGTCGGTCCCGGTCAAACGGATATCCGTGGTGGATCCGGAAAGCAGGCGAAAACTGGATCCGTCCGATCAGGAACTGTTCTCGTTTACGGCGAACGGCGCGTGGGAACTGGTCAGCCAAAAACCGGCCGGCGGGACGGTGGAATATGTATACGGATATCGGGAACTGGTGGCCCCGTCGGAGACGACCGTGCCGCTGTTTGACGAGGTTGTGCTCGTGAATTATCTGGAGGGGGAGATCGGCCGGGAGGAAGAGCTGCACCTCACCATTCGCGCGGAGGCGATCCAGGACCATGTCTGCCCGCCCGGCGCGGATCTCGCGGAGATCTATACTTATCTGCCGCAGCGGGATATCGGATAAGAGACACGGCACAGAAGGAGGTTGTGTGCATGAAACAAAAAGCAATAGGAAAAAAACGGGCGGCGGCGCTTCTGGCCGCGGCCATGCTGACAGCCTGCTGTGTTCCGGCGGCCGCGCAGGAACTCGTGGGAGTAGGAGAAGGCGTGAAAACGGCACCCGCGGCGCAGGGGTCCGCATTCGAAGATCCGGCTGCAGAGGGATCCGGGGCGGGAGATCCGGCGGCAGATCCCACAACAGAAGCTTCTGCTGCGGAGGGATCCGCGCCGCAGGATCAGGCGTCGGAAAGTGATGCGGCAGATAACGCGCAGCAGCCGGATCCTTTGCCGCAAAGCGAGCCGGAACAGGCCGGTCCTGATATGGAGCAGGAGACGCAGACCGAGACGGGGACTGCGGCCGAGACGGAGTGCCTGGTGCTGGCGGATGCCAATGAAGATACGGAAATTTTCATCTACGCGCCGCAGGGGAGCTCGTTCCCGGAGGGGACCGTGTTCCGCGTGCTGACGGTGGAGGATGTGGTAAAAGAACGGGAAAACGGTGCGAAACTGGAAGAACAGTGCAGGCAGATGGAAGATATGCTGAAGCGGGGGTGGACGGAAACCTTAAAAAAGTATATCCCGTGGACGGACACGGCGGACGCCGGCGGGGAGAGCGCCCCGGAGCTTGAGCGCATCCGCGCATTTTTGCCGTATTATGTCTTTATGGCAGATCCGGAGGGCAATGAGATCCCCCTGCCCGCAGAGTCGGAACTGCATATCATCCTGCGCAGCGAGACATTTTTTGAGGAGCTGAAAAGCCGGCAGGACCGGTACCTGGCGGCCTGGCAGGGCAAAGGCAGCGAGTTTGAGGAGATGCCGGAAAAAGAGATGCTGATCAATGAGGAGGAGCGTCTCGTGCAGATCCGCTTTCGGGCGAAGGCGCTGGGATGGTTCTCCGTGCTTCAGCTGGATATGGATCAGCCCGATCCCTTCCAGACAGAGCCTCCTATGACGGAGGCTTTGACAGAAGAAGCGCAGACCGAAGGACCTGCGGAGGAGATCCAGACGGAGGGGATGCAGACCGGGGGATCCACAGAGAATGTTCAGACGGAGGGGATGCAGACCGGGGGATCTGCAGAGAATGTTCAGACGGAAGAAGCGCAGACCGGGGAGACTTCGGAGGAGATGTTCACAGAAGAAATGCTCACGGAGGCGGAATCTGCAAAAGACCTGACACAGACGGAGGAGCTTGCCGAGACAGACACGGAGGAAGACTCCGAGGGGGAGACAGATCTGATGATCATGCCGCTGGCCCTGGCGCCGACCGGAGTGAATGTGACGGATCCCTCCAGCGGTTTTGTAAAAATGAGCCCGGATCAGCTGGACGGTTCCTTCCGCTCTGCCAAATGGTACAGCGGGATCACGACGTGCACAAAGTTCAACAGTGCGGGCAGCGCGGTCACGGAATTTTCCTATGGCGAACGATACTTTTTCTATCCGAAGGATGACAGCGCCAAGGGAAAATTCGGCGTGATATGGCATAAGATCCTGTATGCGGACGGGCAGTGGTACGACATGAAGATGACAGTGGTGAATTATACGGATCACACCTATGCCGGCGCGTCCGGCAAGCAGGTTCCCTCCTATCCGCTGATCGGTTTTTGCTATACCGGCTGCCACTGGGATTTCAAAGAGACCCTGGGCGAGTATGTTATGAAGATCGAGTTTGTGAAAAACGGGGACAGCAGCCAGACGCCGGTAAAGCTCGATACGAGGTTCCAGTGGTGGGACATCGACAATAACCAGCGGTTCGGCATAAGGGTCGGGGACGGGAGCATCAGCAGGAAATATTATCAGGTGGATCAGTCCAACGTCCACTGCAGGATGGAGGCGCCGGAGGTGGATCCCGGCAATACCTATCTGTTTCTGGCCGCGGACGGAGAGACCGGTATGGACAAAGCCGGGAATGTGGGATTTGCCCTTTCGGACTGCAGCACGTATTATGTGGCGATCGGGTACCGGGACCATATCCGCGAGAGCTCCGAGTACCGGTACAGCGAAGAAAATATCCAAAAATGGAACCAGAGCCTTGCAGGCGGGAGCATTCCGGATGTATCCGGGAGCGCGCCGGGGGATCTGGGGCAGACGGATCTGGACATTCTGATCCCGCCGGACGACGCATATCCGGTCAAATACGTTTCCAACGACGGCTCATCCTGGAATTCGTATAATTATCTGCCAACGCCCACGTCGGAGTATTATTACCGGATCCGGCAGTATATTCCGTGGCAGACTTCTTCGAATTATTATACGGTCTGCATGATCCGGGATAAACTTCCCGTTGGAGTGGAATATGTGGGGGAGGCGAAAGTGGTGCGCGTGGAGGATAACGCGGACGTGACCAGCTATTTTGCCGTGCGGAATAACCAGGGCACAGTGGCCGCCGCGCCCAGTGTTTCCCTGATCAGAAATGCGCTCTTTTACGGACAGACTTATGATTTCATTTTTAAAGTGCGCATGGATCCCACAAAACTGGAAGCGGATTACAGCGGAGATACCGCATCCTATGAGGTGGAGAACATTTCCACGATACAGTTTACCTATCAGGGAGGGGACGTCTACACCAACTCATCGAACACCGTGAACACCAAAGCGTTTTCCGGCAAGACAGAGCAGGACGCGCCCACAAAGCGCCTGGACGGAAACGAGTCGCTGACGGCGAAAGAGCTGTCTTCCATGGAAGATACGATCACCTTCAGTATTTACCAGACCGTGCCGGACAACGACGACGCATGGAAGATCGCGAAAGTAACTATGACGGACACGCTGGAAGGCTGTCTGGAATATCTGTCTGCGCAGGTCTACGAGAAAGGGAGCGGCGGCTATCAGGCGTCCGACGGCTGGACGGCGGGGGCATCCGGCCAGACGGTGACGGTTGAAAGAGAGTATGATCCGGGCGCCACGACCCTCCGGTTTGACATCCGGTGCAGGCTGCGCGCGGGATATGACATGAGCTCTTATTCCAGGGTTGAGGATAACCGGCAGAGCTATGTGATCCCCAACACTGCGGAGGTGGAGCTGACCTGGAGCCGAGGAAGCGGAAGTCCGCAGACTGTGAAAAAGAAGACGAACGAGGCGTATGTCCGCTATAATGCCGGGCCGGTGTCCGCGAGGCTTTTGCTCACCAAGGAGATCGATGCGGCGGATATTGTGTGGGCGCACGGGAATCCTGTTTTTCTTTTCTGTGTGACTGGGGAAGATGTGGACGGAGGCAGGCATACCTATTATGAAGCGGTGGAATTTACTCCAGAGGATGCAGGCGGCGGGACAAAGCTTTCAAAGACGGTTGAGATCAGCCTTCCTGCGGGCTGGTATACGGCGACGGAGGAGAAAACCATGCGCTATGCGCTGCGATCGATCCACAGTGTAAAAGGAGGAAGCGTGACCGGCAAAACGGCGGTATTTGATCTGAGCACGGCCAGCGAGGCAAGCGCCACCTTCTATAACAAAAAGACGACGGACGAGGGGCTGACGGCCAGCGCCCTTACAGAGAACTCGTTCGGGGAATAGTATGAGGAAGGGAACCGCGCAGACAGACGCGGCGGCCCTTTGGCATTGGACAGAGGAATTTTCACGGTTCACGGCGGGAGCCGCCGCAAAAAAACAGTTGCAACCTTCCAAAATTTCGTGTAAGATGGTGTTTGAAACGTATAAACAGGATAACGTTTGAAGACACCGATTACGAAGATGTATCGCAAGAGGTGTTTTTTACATAGTGGGGATGAAATCCACAAAAGGAGGTTGTTAAGATGTCAGAGGAAGAACTGAAAATGGAGGAAACGGCACAGGTCGGCGAAGAACTGAAGGCGGATATGCAGGTGCTGGAGCAGGAGCTTCTCAAGAGCCACCGCATCAACCCCAATCTATATATTGAATACGATGTGAAGAGGGGCCTGCGCGACTCCGCCGGAAAGGGCGTGCTGACGGGCCTGACGGAGATTTCGGATGTGAGCGGGTACGAGCTGGTCAACGGCCGGCAGATCCCTGCGGAGGGTGCGCTGTACTACCAGGGGATCAACGTGCGCGAGCTCATAAAGGGGCTGCGCGGGCGCAGGTACGGTTTCGAGGAGACCATCTATCTGCTGCTGTTCGGCAGGCTGCCCAGCCAGAAAGAACTGGACAGGTTCCTGGATGTGCTGTTCGATCTGCAGGAGCTGGGCGGGCGTTTCGTGCGCGACGTGGTCATGAAGGCTTCCAACGAAAATATCATGAATTCCATGCAGCGCTGCGTGCTGACGCTGTACACCTACGACGACAACCCGGAGGACATCTCCGCGGGCAATGTGCTGCGCCAGTGTCTGGAGCTGATCTGCAAGCTCCCGCTGATCGCCGTGTACTCTTACCATGCCTACCGGCATTTCCGGAAGGACGAGACGCTCTTCATCCGCAATCCGCAAAAAGGGCTCTCCCTGGCGGAGAACATTCTGGTCATGCTGCGCCCGGACGGGAAATATACCGAGCTTGAGGCGAAGGTGCTGGACATCGCCCTGGTGCTGCACGCGGAGCACGGCGGCGGCAACAACTCCACCTTTACCACGCATGTGGTCACCTCCTCGGGCACGGACACCTATTCCTCCGTTGCGGCGTCCATAGGTTCCCTGAAGGGGCCGCGCCACGGCGGAGCCAACCTGAAGGTGCAGAACATGTTTGCGGACATCAAGGCGAACGTCCAAAACTGGGCGGACGAGGAGGAAGTGTCCGCCTATCTGCAGAAGATCCTGAACAAGGAAGCCTTCGACCGGTCGGGACTCATCTACGGCATGGGCCACGCGGTCTATACCCTGTCGGATCCCAGGGAAGTCATTCTGAAAGATTTCGCGAAAAAACTGGCGGAAGAAAAAGGAATGTCGGATGAGTTTGCCCTCTACGATCTGGTGGAGCACCTGGCGGGAGAGCAGATCATGAAAAAGAAAAAGATCTTTAAGAACGTGTGCGCGAACGTGGACTTTTACAGCGGGTTTGTGTACTCCATGCTGGGGATCCCGGAGGAGCTGTTTACCCCCATCTTCGCGATCGCGCGTATGCCGGGCTGGTGCGCGCACCGTCTGGAAGAGCTGATCAACGCCAGCAAGATCATCCGCCCCGCATACAAATACGTGGGCACGCATACCGACTTCCATCCCATCGAGGAGCGCTGACAAGTATACAGACTGCCCCGCATTGGAGAGCGGCATACATACGGACTGCCATATCATGAAAGAACGACAATAAAAAGAACCACCCGATTGATTTATTCGATCGAGTGGTTCTTCAGCAATCTGATACTTCCATTGGACTGTACCTTCGCTTTCTTAAATTTTCATTTTTTGGAAAGGTTTTTTCCTCTGTAAGATTATTTTTTTGAAAAGGTTGTTTTCCTTTTTGAGGATGTTACTTTACGATTTCGGTGGTCCGTCCTCCTAACTCTTTTTTCCATCGGTTTCTTTTGATGGTTTCATGATACCAGATAAAAAAGGATTTGTCAACATATATTTTAAAAAAAATATAAAGAAATTTTTGTTCGCAGAATTAACGAATTTAAAGTTCGAATATATCAGAAAATTTAAAAAATTCCGCAGATTGCGGCACCAAAAATGATGCCCTCTGCGGAATGTTTTTTGCATGTTTTAAGATCCCAGACCTGCGCGCCGCCCTTATAAAAACGAGTAGATGCAGTATCCCGCGTACGCCAGCAGCAGCGCCAGGCCCTGCAGGCGGTACCCCCGTTTTTTGATGAAAAACGGGACGGTCAGAAGCAGCATGACGGCGGCGGA
>CANRIR010000057.1 GCA_947630735.1 uncultured Marvinbryantia sp. | reverse complement strand
GTCTACTACGACGGCAAGGATCTGGCGAGCATCGACCTGAAATCCCTGCGCCGCAGGGTGGGCACCGTGATGCAGAACGGAAAACTGTTCCAGGGCGACATCTTCTCGAACATCACGATCTCCGCGCCGTGGCTTACCTTAGACGACGCGTGGGAGGCGGCGGAGCTGTCCGGCATCGCGGACGACATCCGCAGGATGCCCATGGGCATGAACACCCTCATCTCCGAGGGCAGCGGCGGCGTGTCCGGCGGCCAGCGCCAGCGCCTCATGATCGCCCGCGCCATCGCGCCGAAGCCGAAGATTCTGATGTTCGACGAGGCCACCAGCGCCTTGGACAACCTCACGCAGAAGACAGTCTCCGAGTCCCTGGACAAGCTGAAGTGTACCAGAATTGTTATCGCGCACCGGCTCTCCACGATAAAGCAGTGCGACCGCATCATCTATCTGGAAAAGGGGAAGATCGTGGAGGACGGCACCTACGAGGAGCTGATCGCAAAGAACGGGAAGTTCGCCGAGCTGGTGGCGCGGCAGCGCCTGGACGACACGGCGTATGTGGGGAAGACGACGGCGTTTTAAAAGAGTGTAATTGTAATGTTTGGGCCGCCAAAAGCGCCCCTGCGTTTCCTGTTCTTCCCGAAAAAGACAGATCGTGCAAAATGTTCCCGTCTGGAAAGACAGGCCGATGGCCCGTCTTCCATCCGGGGACATTTTTTGCCCGCACCGTCTTTTTCGAGGAAGTACAGTAGAAACGCAGGGGCGCTCCCGGCGGCCGTTGACATTGCTGCGGGAAATGGTAATTGGGTGGAGTGCGTTGGGAACGCAGGGGCGCTCCCGGCGGCCGTTGACATTGCTGCGGGAAATGGTAATTGGGTGGAGTGCGTTGGGAACGCAGGGGCGCTTTCGGCGGCCGTTGACATTTCACTTCTTGACATTGTCACGGCGTACCGTTATAATGATTGGTAAATAATCGATAAGATGGAGAGATGAGAAATGGAATTGGTGAGTTTGTTAAGGGAAAGGCAGCTTTCTGTTTATCAATGTGCAAAAGAAAGTCATATACCATATACCACGTTATCAGATATTACAAAGGGAAAGACAAGGATTGAGAAATGTACGGCAGAAACAATATATAAATTGGCGAAGACGCTTCATGTGACGATGGAAGTTTTGTTGGAAGAATCTTTTGGGGAGGATGAAAATGTTCTGGTTCCAGAGGATTTTGAAATCTATAAAAGTAATATCTGCCATTTAGTGAAGGATATGGGAGATCTTGATTTTATTATTGATACCCTGCAGGAAAATAAGATAAGAATTTATTGGGAGCATAAATGTTATAGAGAATGTTTTTATCTTTTGGCAATGCTGGATTATCTGAGCAGGGAAAATAATCTTCCAATATGTAATGACTATGAGGATATAAGGAATTTTAAGCTGCCAGAAACATTATATCCGCGGGATGTTCTTCTTGCTGCAAAGCTGGATGCCTCACTCGATGTGAAAGAACAGTGTATGAAGGAAGCGATACCTGAATTTTTGAGGTTTAATATTATAGAAAGTGAGGTAAGGAATGTCTGCTGAGCGAACATTTACCAGGGAGAACCTGGATTACTATTTAAAAGAACTGGCAAAAGAGTTCCGAAAGCGAAACGGAAAAAATACACCCGCTGAGATCATATTAGTTGGCGGCGCTGCAATCCTTGCAAATTACGGGTTTCGTGAAATGACTTATGATATAGACGCGGTCATAATTGCGTCGTCGGCTATGAAAGAATCTATCCATGAAGTAGGGGATCGGTTCGGTTTGCCGAATGGCTGGTTGAATACGGATTTTAAGAATACGAGTTCTTATAGTCCTAAATTGGTGCAGTATTCTAATTATTATCGAACATATTCTAATGTGTTGAATGTCAGGACGATCAGCGCGGAATATCTTATTGCCATGAAATTAATGTCTGGGAGACGTTATAAGAAAGATTTGTCGGATATTATAGGAATTTTGAGCGAGCAGAAAAAAATGGGGAAGGCTATAAGCTATCAGCAGATTGACTGCGCAGTGAAAAATTTGTATGGTGGATGGGAAAATATTTCAGAATATGCAGCACAGCTTTTGAAAGCGGCATTACAATCTGATAATCTGGAAGAACTGTTCCTTGAACAGGAACGTGAAGAAGCATTATCAAGGCAGGCAGTGCTTCAAGTGCAAAAAAATAAAAAGGAAAAAGTAAAAGAAAGTAATTTGGATGCGATTATTCAAAATGCATTGAGTAAACGAAATAGGCCACTTTCTGGATAAAGATTTTTTGAGAGATACGAGCAACTGACCCGTGTTATATGATCATAAATTGCTGCCTGAATGTTGGCACTTTGGCCGGATTTGACAAATCGTACTTGACTAATTTTGAACTCCAAGAAATTACATTTAGAATTGACACGTCTAAGACAGTTAAGATTAACCTCTCAGGAAAATCTCAGTCAAAATTGACACGTTCAAGACAGTTAAGGTTAACCTCTCAGGAAAATCCCAGTCAAAATTGACACGTCTAAGACGGTTAAGATTAACCTCTCAGGAAATTTACAGTTAAAATTGCTGCGCCCAGCACAGTCAGGACGATGCCCACGGCTCTGTTGAGTGTCTTTGCGCTGGCTTTATTTGCGAACAGTGCGGCGATTCTGGCCCACAGCAAGGTAAAGGTTACGCAGAGGATAAGGCACCACACGTCGGGTATGCCGCCGATGGCAAAATGGCTGACTGCTCCGGTCAGCGCCGTGAACGCCATGATAAAAACGCTTGTGCCGACGGCAGTCTTTAATTCATAACCTAAAACACTGGTAAGCAGGAGGAGCATCATCATGCCGCCGCCCGCGCCGATGAACCCACAGATGAATCCCACGACCGATCCGCAGACCATAGACTGGGTCAGGCGCTTTTGGGCGCTCACGCTCGCCATGGTTTCTTTGGTGGTCATGACGGGTTTCACGATAAATTTGATTCCCAGCAGCATGGTCATGAAGACGGAGAAACTTCCCATTGTGGTGTTGGGAACCAGGCTGGCGACCCAGCTGCCCACTAGGGTAAAGAGCAATACGGCTGCCATCATGACAAGCCCGTTGCGGATGTCGAGATTTTTGTTTTTCCCATAGGTATAAGCGCTTACGGCACTTGCCAGCACATCGCTTGCCAGTGCAATTCCCACCGCCTGATAAGCCGGAATTCCCAGGAATGTGATCAGCATGGGGCTGATGACTGCGGCGGCGCTCATCCCTGCGAAACCGGTTCCCAGCCCCGCCCCGATGCCGGCCATAAAACAGACGATAACTTTTGTGAGCATATTCACTTTGCACACGCCTCCTTTTTTGCATGTTATCGTTTCTTGCTTCGTAAAATTACAAACAACATTGGGCTGTGTTACACAGCTTTTAAGGGTAAAAAATAGCCGCCATTATTGCCCTAATGACGGCAGACCCTGTAAAGGGTTAATGCATTAATATTCTGGGTAAGCCGCTTCTTTGGCCTCCCTCTGTGCCCTAACTATAACATATCTGTGCGGACGTTTCAAGAATTATTTTCGTCGCTTTTGCACAAGGGATCCGCAGTTTTGTGCAGGGGAGTCTGATAAACGGAATCGCCTGTGTCAGGGAATCTTTTTTGCATGTTATCGTTTCTTGCTTCGTAAAATTACAAACAACATAAGCAATATAAAATAAAAAATAATAAAATAATATTGCAGATAACGAGAAAGCGCGTTATACTATCAATATGGGAGACCAGAGAGCCGGGCGGCTTACCCTCTGTTTTATTGGAGGGTTTAACCCTCCTAACGAAAGAAAGGGGGGCGTGTCAATGGTTACATATGCGGAGTTAATCCAATTTTGTATACTTATTGTTGCCCTGATTGGGCTGTGTTACACAGTCTTTAAGGGTAAAAAATAGCCGCCATTACTCGTAATAATGACGGCTTGATGTAAATTAGGTTGTTCATATTGGGGTAAGCCGCTTCTTTGGCCTCCCTTTGTGTCCTCACTATAGCACATTTGTGCGGACCTTTCAAGAATTATTTTCGCTTATAAAAAATAAGTGCTTGATCTGCACGCCATGTACGGGGGATAGGAGAAGATGCAAATGGCACTGAAAAGCAACCTAAAAGATACGCCAAATTTTTTTCCGTGGATTTCTAACAAGAGCCCCCTTTTTGCGTATCAATAGATGAAGGCATCATCAGGGCAAGTGCCGGAGGCGGAAGATAAGGTATCAAAAAAAGGACGAAGCCGCGCTTTTGGAGGAAAATTGCGTAAAAGTCATGTTTGATTACATAAACGTCAGTTTTCCGGCCCAAAAGAATGAGAAAAATATGATAAAATAAACAAGGATACACCGCCCATGATATGTCGCATATTTGCGAAGCAAATGTGCGACAGCCCGCCATCATACAAAGTATGATTTTTATGCGGGCGTCAGATCGCACTTCAGAGGACATGCGTGCGATGGGCGGCATACATCACGATTTCCTGCCTAAATCGTGATGATATAAAAGACAAGGCTTCAAACAAATTATGTAGAGGAGAGGAATGTTATGATGCTGAAAAAAAGAAAATGGAACACAGGAAAAAAACTGGCGGCTGTGCTGCTGAGCGGCGCGGTGGCGGCGTCAAGTTGTCCCGCTGTATTCGCGCAGGAGGAAGCTGCGGCGGAGACGGGCACAAAGTGCTACAAACTGGAGAACCTGAGCCTTACCTACAACGATCAGGTGTTTGATCTCACAGGGCTGAGCGCGGAGGTGGATATCGCCAAGGGCGATGGATCGGGAGGCGTGTGCCTGCATCTGGACGCGGACGGCCAGACGGTGGCGGAAGTTGGCTTTACCACGGTGGATGACCTGTATGTCTACCATCTGGAGAGCCCGTCTCTGGGAAGCAAGGATTATGTGATCGATCCCACGGCCGCGCTGGCTAATTCTCTGGAGCAGGGCATCGACATGCTGGTTGGGGTTTTGCAGAATGTGGACACGGATCAGCTCGCGGAGACCATCATGAAGATCAGCAAGGCAAAGCCGGAAGAGACAGAAGCAGAAACGGAAGCGCCCGAGACAGAGGCCGCACCGGCTGAGACGGAAGCAGCCGCGGAGATCAGCGTGCAGGGCGACATTGCATCCCTGATCAACAGCTGCATTACCAGCAGCCAAAATGTGGAGCTGAGCGGCACCGTGCAGGGCGCGAGCGGCGAGGCGCTTGCCATCGCCGACGGCACTTACAACACCAAAACGCTGTCCATGGACACCGACAAACTTACCCAGATGCTGGATATGATCTATGTGAACGGCGAGTCCTCCGGCGCAAGTGAGGAACTGAAAAAAGCGGGCGCGGAGGCCCTGTTCGAGCTCAATTTCATCGAGGGAACATCGGATGATCTGAACAAGATCGCCAGCATGAACCTGTCCTTCAGCTCCGACGAGGAGCAGAATATCGCGGTTGTGCTGGATGTGAACAGATCCGCCAGCGAGTATGGCCAGACGGCGGACGCCATCTTCCGCGAGACGACGGGCGGCAACACAGCGGGCCTGGGCTTCCGCATGTACAAGGGCGACCACGAGGGAACTGCCTTTGACGCATCTACCGTAGATCTGGAGAATGCGGTCATGCTGAACGAGATGGACGAAGAGGCGGCAGACAGCGAGGTCGGCTCCGCGATAAGCGCGCTGACGATAGATCTGGTTTCCGCGGTAATCGGACCGGTAATGAGCGGGATGCTGGCAAACATAGATTTCAGCGCGCTTGAGGCAGCCACGGAAGCGGCACCGGCGGAATAAGAGATTTCTAAGCACGCTCGGGGCGGCCGCGGAGACGACGCCGACAGAATAACAGACTTCTGAGCGCGCTTGAGGCGGCCGCGGAAGAACCGGACATTTCATAAACGGGGGTACGTTTTTTATGGACAGGACAGAAAGCAGATTACGGGCGCTGTTTGATTTTCAGCGCTTTGCCGGGAACAGCCGGCTGGAAAAACTGATCCGCTCCGTCGAGGAGACGGCGGGCGGCGTGCCGCTGGATGACTGCGAGCTGGAGGTAAACGCCGCGGGGGACGCGGACGTGTACCGGCTGCAGGCCGAAGACAGGAAAAAGCTATGAGTACCGCCATTACACCCGAAGAACTCTATCAAACTTATCGGGAGAAGGTCTCGCGGTACATAAGCTCCCATGTGCAGAATGCCCATGACAGAGAGGATATCTTGCAGCAGGTCTTTTTAAATGTCATCGCCTCCCTTGACGATTATGACCCTGCGCGCAGCGCTCCGGGTACATGGATCTACACCATTACCCGGAACGCGGTGACCGATTATTACCGAAAAAGAGACCGCGATTCGGTTCTGACCGACCTGGACGAGGCGGCGGCTGTGTCCACTCAGGAGGACGACCGCCTGCTGACCCAGGAGATGCTGGAAACCCTGGCCGACGCTCTGGAACAGCTTTCCGAGCGGGAGCGGAGGATCGTCATTTTCCGGTTTTACCATGGCCTTTCCGCCCAGGAGACGGCGCTGCGGGTGGGCGTAAGCTATGCCAACGTCCGCTATCTGCAGTACAACGCCCTGAAAAAGATGCGCCGCTATCTGGACATGGCGGAGCAGCAGTGAAAATGCGGCTGGAAGACGGCTGGATGATGCGAAGAAGATGTCTGGAAGATGTGAAAATCAGAATTGCAGTTTTGAAGATAATATGGTAAAATCGAATCAATGAAAAATTTTTTTTCAAAATGCCTAACAAAATCATTTCTCCGCCGTATAAAGATATGAAACACAAAAAGAACGGATTTGTTTCAAAAGATCCTGCGGCGCACAGAAAATTTTGATGGGCATTGTGCAGGCGTCAACCAAAAACAAGGGAGGTATTATCATGAAAGAAGAAATGGCAAAAAAGGCAGAAGAGACAAAGCAGGCTGAAAAAGCGTTTGATGAGGCGACAGGCGAGATCAGCGACGACAATCTGGACAGCGTAGCGGGCGGTGTCGGCAACGGCAACCAGCAGATTTTCGCGCAGAAGCAGCAGAGAATCTAAGAAGGAGAACTACCATGGACAAAGAGATGGCTTTAAAAATGTGCCAGGCAAATTCGGTGGAGGAAGTTCTGGCCGTGGCAAAGGAGTTTGGCATGGAGCTGACGGAGGAGAAAGCGAAGGAAGTGTACGACAATGTTTGTGCACAGAAGGCTTCCGGCAGCGAGAGCGGGGAACTCTCCGACGACGACCTGAGCGACGTTGCGGGCGGATTTTCGATTGACCCCGTGAAGGCGCTGAGCCTTCTGGCGAAGCTGCTGCTGTAATCCATTACAGGTTTTCAGGCGGCATCGATGTCCTGGCGGTTGAGCCGGTCGTCGTGCGGCTGGCAGCGGCGGACAGCCGAAAGAACAGAAGATAAGAATGAAATGCGGTCTGACCGTGCGGATGTCCTGATGTGGACGCCGGGCGGCAGGCCGTATTTTTTATGGATGGGCGGCGCTTTTCCTGCTGGCAGCCCGCCTTTTTTTCTATGGATGGGCGGTGTTTTTCCCGCTGGTGGTCTGTATTTTTTACGGCGTCCTGCTCTTGCTTTTTTGAAAAATCTTGGTAAAATAAGAGAAGTATGGCTGCAAAAAAAGGAGAAAACAGAAGGAAGTGTTGAGCTTGAAACACGCACGGGAGACAGATTCTCGCTATTATCTCATGTGCGAGAGAAAATGGATCTTTCATATTTTAATAGTTGTGGGCGGCTGCTTTGGATCCTATACCTATCTGCTGAAAGGCCGTGTGTTCTGCAACGCGCAGACGGGCAACGTGGTGCTGATGGGCATGGCCCTGGGGGCAGGGAAGTGGAGCAGTGCCCTCTATTATCTGATCCCCATTTCGGCCTACATGCTGGGCGCGTTCGCGTCGGAGCTTTTGCCGAATCCGGTAAAGCACCGCCTGCCCATACGATGGGACACACTGCTGATCGCCATAGAGATGGCGACGGCGCTGGCGCTGGGCTTTCTGCCGGATTCCATGCCGGTGCAGATCTCGCAGGTGGCGGTCAACTTTATCGCCTCCATGCAGTACAACACTTTCCGGCAGGCGGAGGGGGTTCCCATGGCCACCACCTTCGTCACCAACCACATCCGCCAGATCGGAGTGGGGCTGGCGAAGGAAGTCATGTTCCTGCGGGATTCGGAAAAACCGCACCGCGAAAAGCTGCTGCAGCACTCGGAGATGCTGCTGTGTTTTCTGGCGGGCTCCGCGGCGGGAACCGTGTTCTGCCGCGTCCTGGGCGGAAGGGCCATCTGGGTTACCATCATTCCGCTGGGCGTAGTGTTCGCCGTGTTTTTGCACGCGGATCTGACCACCGAAAAAAACATGATGGAAAAAAAGCCTGCGGGCCACTGACACAAAAAAGGGGGAACGCACATGCGCAAATATCTGCCGACCATCCATAGAAACCTCTATTGCTTTATCCTTGCTCCCGTGCTGATGATCCTGGAAGCGGCCGGGGAGTTCATTCTTCCTTATCTGAATGCCAACATCATAGACAAGGGCGCGGCCAACGGCGACATCCCGTATATTGTGCAGAACGGGATGCTCATGGCGGCCACGGCCATTTTCATGCTGGTCTGCGGCGTGGGAGGCGCTTATTTCGCCATCCGGGCGTCCGCGACGCTGGCGGCGGACGTGCGCGGCGAGGCCTACCGGAAGATCCAGAAATTTTCTTTTGCCGAGATAGACAATTTTTCCACCGGGTCCCTGATCACGCGCATTACCAACGACATTACCCAGATCCAGAATTTTGCGCAGAGCCTTCTGCGCGGGTGCTTCCGCAGCCCGGTCATGCTGCTTGGTGCTTTGGGCATGTCCTTTCTTCTGGATCCCAGGCTGGCGGCGGTCATCTGCGTTGTGGTGCCCATTCTCGCCCTGCTGATCTTCCTCCTCATCCGGACGGCGTCCCCGCGCTACACCGTGATGCAGGAAAAGCTGGACGGCCTGAACAACCGCATCAACGAGACGATCCTCAACGAGCGCGTCATCAAATCCTTCGTGCGGGAGGACTATGAGAAGGGCCGTTTTGTACAGATCAACGAAGAACTGATGGAAAAGAGCATCCGCGCCCTGAAGATCATGATCTTGATGCAGCCCCTGTCGGCCGCGGCCATCAACGTGACCACGCTGGCGGTGGTGTGGATCGCCGGGCGGGAGATCATGGTAGGCGATATGGCGGTGGGCACCCTCACCGCGTTTATTACCTATTTAACCCAGATCCTCACGGCCCTCAACTTCCTGGCAAACATCTTTTTGCAGGGCACCCGGGCGGCGGCCTCCGACCGCCGTGTGAGCGAGGTGCTGGACGCGCAGATCTCCCTAAGCGATGACGCGGCGTCCTGCCCGGACCGGGAGGTCACAAAGGGGGAGATCCGGTTTGAGAACGTGTCCTTCTGCTACGATCCCGCCAGAAAAGAACCGGTGTTAAAACAGATCAGCCTGCACATACAGCCGGGGCAGTTCATCAGCATCGTGGGCTCCACCGGGAGCGGCAAGACCACCCTCATCTCCCTGATCCCGCGCCTCTACGACGCGACGGAGGGAAGGGTGCTGGTGGACGGCACCGACGTGCGGGAATACTCCCTGCACAACCTGCGTGAGGGCATCGCGGTGGTGCTGCAGAAGAACACGCTGTTCTCCGGCACGATAGAAGAAAACCTGCGGTGGGGCTGCGGGACGGCCTCCATGGAGGAGCTTCAGAAGGCCTGCCGCATCGCCCACGCCGAGGAGTTCATTCAGCGCTTTCCCAAGGGCTATGAAGCCCGCCTGGAGCAGGGAGGACAAAACCTCTCCGGCGGCCAGCGGCAGCGCCTGTGCATCGCGCGGGCCCTCGTCAAGCGGCCGCGCATCCTCATCCTGGACGACTCCACCAGCGCGGTGGACATGGCCACAGACGCCGGCATCCGCCGGGCGCTGCGCGAGGAGCTTCCGGACATGACGAAGATCGTCATTGCACAGCGCATCAGTTCCGTTATGGACGCGGACCAGATCCTCGTGATGAACGACGGGCGCATAGAGGATGCGGGAACCCACAGGGAGCTGCTGGCAAGGTGCAAAACCTACCAGGAGATTTATTTCTCGCAGAAAGAGAAGGAGGAGGAGAAATGAAGGAGCTGAGTGTGGGCCCTGGCGCTTCCAGGGAACGGGCCATGGGAGCGCGCGGGAAGCCAAAGGATTCGAAAAAAACGCTTCTCAGGCTTTTGCGGTACGTGGGCAGCGACCGGAAATGGATCGCGCTGGCGCTGGCGGCCGTGCTGGTTTTCAATTTCGCCTCGCTCGCGTCGTCCTATATGCTGCGCCCCATCATCAACCGCTACATCTTTTTTGACGCCGGCGCGGGCGATCTTGCGGCGCGCATCCGGGGCCTTGCGGCCGCCCTGGGCGTGCTGGCCCTGGTGTACGCCCTGTCCGTGGTCGGACAGTGGCTGCAGCAGAGGATTATGCTGCGGGTGTCCCAGAGATCCCTCATGAAGATGCGCAGGGAGTTGTTTGAAAAGCTGCAGTCCCTGCCCATCCGCTACTTTGACACCCACGCGGCGGGCGATATTATGAGCCGCTTTACCAACGATGTGGACGCGGTGGGGGAACTTTTAAACACCACGCTCGTCCAGATGATCTCCGGTGCCATCACGCTGGTGGGAACCACCGTCCTGATGCTCTACACAAACGTGATCCTGGGGGTCATGACCCTGCTGTTAATGCCCATGCTGGGCTTTCTGTCCAGGGCCATCATCCGGGCCGGGAGAAAAGCCTACACCGAGCAGCAGCGCAATCTGGGCGCGTTAAACGGCTACGCCCAGGAGATGATCACCGGGCAGAAGGTGGTGAAGGTCTTCAACCATGAGGACATCTCCGTGGCGGAGTTTGAGAAACTGAACCAGGCCCTCCGCCAGGCGCAGACCGCGGCCCAGTTCCGCTCCGGCATCATGGGCCCGGTCACCCACCAGCTCTGCAACGCGGGCTACGCGCTGGTGGCCTGCGCGGGGGCGATCCTTGTGGTCACGCGGGGCTTCGACCTGGGCGGCCTGGCCGTCTCGGTCAACTACACCAGGCAGTTCAACCGGCCCATCAACGAGATGTCCATGCAGATGAACAACGTGTTTTCCGCACTGGCGGGCGCGGAGCGCGTCTTCGAGGTGCTGGAGCAGGAGCCGGAGTGCGAGAGCGCCGAGACGGTTCCTCTGGATCACATAGAGGGCCATGTAGTGGTGGACCATGTGAATTTCGGCTACACGCCGGACGTCACGGTGCTGCACGACATTTCCCTGTACGCAAAGCCCGGGCAGAAGATCGCCTTTGTGGGTTCCACCGGGGCCGGGAAGACCACGGTCACAAACCTGCTGTCGCGGTTCTACGACATCCAGTCGGGCAGCATTACCATAGACGGGATTCCCATAGAGCGCATAGAGCGGCGCTTCCTGCGCAGCAACATCGCCATGGTGCTGCAGGACACGCACCTGTTTACCGGAACCGTGCGGGAAAACATCCGCTACGGCAGGCTGGACGCCACGGACGGGGAGGTGGAGCAGGCGGCGAAAGTGGCCTCGGCGCACTCCTTCATCCTCCGGCTGGAGCACGGGTACGACACGGTGCTCGAGCAGGACGGGCAGAACCTGTCCCAGGGACAGCGCCAGCTTCTGGCCATCGCCCGCGCGGCCATTTCGAAGGCCCCCATCCTCATCCTGGACGAGGCCACCAGCTCGGTGGACACCCGGACGGAGCGCCACATCGAGGAGGGCATGGACGCCATCATGAAGAACCGGACCACGTTTGTGATCGCGCATCGCCTGTCCACGGTGCGCCAGTCCAACGCCATCATGGTGCTGGAAAAAGGGCGCATTGTAGAGCGGGGCACCCACGCGGAGCTTCTGGCCATGAAGGGCCGGTACGCGGATCTCTACTATGAGCTGGCACAGCTGGACTAGAGGAAAAAAGCCGCGGCCGGCGGATAGCCGTTTGACTTAGGAGGGCCCTTGTGCTAAAACCCGAGTTTGCCACTTACAAATGCGAAATGGAGCCTGTTTTTGGCTCCATTTCCCTTGTATGTATGCGGTTTTTC
>CANRIR010000056.1 GCA_947630735.1 uncultured Marvinbryantia sp. | reverse complement strand
GTCTCGGACTGCTCCTGCGCGCGCAGGGGCGTCTCTGCCGCGGGTTCCCTGCGCTGCTGACAGCCGCAGCAGGCCGCCGCAAGCAATAACAATAGCGAAGCAAAAAAAACCGCGGCGGGCCGTTTTGCCTTGTACATGCCGCTCTCTCCTTGCGCTGCCGTCCGCGGCAGCTTTTGAAATGCAAGATAAGGGCTGCCGCAGAACGCGGCACCCCTTATCCGTTCAGGTTCCTATTTCTTTTTGCGGGACATTACCACACTCTGGATAACCAGGAACAGGCAGAGCATGCCGGCGATCGTGATGCCGGTCCACCATGCCTCCCCCAGACCCGCCGAGGATACGATATTCTGAATGGTGCTCAAGGACAGCACCCCGAAGAATGTTCCTATGATATTGCCCACGCCGCCGGTCAGCAGCGTGCCTCCGATGATGGACGACGCAATGGCGTCCATCTCCATGCCGCTCCCGTTTGTGACGGCACCGGACCCGCGGTTGAGGAACAGCACATAGCCGCCGATACCCGCCAGAAGCCCGCAGAGCAGATGCGCAAGGAACTTCGTCTTCTTCACGTTGATGCCCAGCATCAGCGCGCTCTGCTTGTTGCCGCCCACCGCGTAAAACGCGCGGCCCAGCTTGGTCCACTTGAGCAGAATGAACATCAGCACCACCACGATCAGGGCGACCACCACGCCGATCTCAATGTAGGCGTCCACGTAAATGCCCTTGCGGTTCACGCTTCCCAGCCCCGGCACAATGATGCGCGTCGCCTTTAAGGCGGTAAATTTCTCGTTGGCCACGTTGAACGGGGCCGTGTGCACGATCGTCGTCATGCCGCGCGCAAAGAACATACCGGCCAGGGTAACGATGAACGGCTGGATGTCCAGAAAAGCCACCAAAAAGCCGATCACGGCTCCGAAAGCCAGGCCGATGGCCAGCGCGATCAGGATCGACACAAAAATATTGCCGCCCTGATAGTCCAGATAAACCGCACAGCACATGCTGATCAGAGCCATCTGGCCGCCCAGGGAAATATCAATGCCGCCCGTGATCATCACGAGGCTCATGCCGCAGGCCAGGATGATCAGCGCCGCGTTGGTGTTCAGAATGTTCAAAAACGCCTGCGGGCGCAGGAAACCGCCCTTCAAAAACAGAACCGCGCACGCGTACATGACAAAGAATATCACGATCGTGATCGTAAGCAGAAGGTTGGAATCCGAGAGTGTCTTCTTATTTTTCATATCAGCCAACCTCCTTTGCATGGGCTTTGTGGCTCTTCCACAGCGAGGAAATCTTCTCCCGCACCGCCGGCGCGCTTGCAACCACCAGGATGATCACGACGGCCGCCTTGTATGCCGGCAGGGCGTCCGAGGAAACCTTGAACCGGTACAGCGTCTGTGTGAGGAACTGGATCACGTAAGCGCCCAGGATGGAAGCCACCATGTTGAACTTGCCGCCGCCCAGAGCGTTGCCGCCCAGGGCCACCGCCAGGATCGCGTCCATCTCAATATCTTTCGCGATAACCGAATAGTTGATGGTGGAAAGACGGCTCACTTTGATGAGGCCGGCCACCGCCACGCAGAGGCCCAGGATCACAAAGCTCAAAAACTTGATAAACGTGGGATTCAGACCGTTTAAGCGGGCGGATTTTTCATTGATGCCCACTGACTGCGTGTAGAGTCCCAGCGTGGTAAACTTCAGCACCAGAGCCATCACGATCATGCAGAGCACCGCAATGAGGAACGGCGTGGGAATGGGGATTCCCGGAATGATCCCGCCAAAATAGCCGAATTCCGGCTCATTGATGATGGGAAGCTCGTTATTGTTGATCCATGCCGCGATGGAGCGCCCCGCTGTATATAAGATCAGCGTGGCCACCATGGGCTGGATGCGGAAATACGCCACCAGGATGCCGTTAAACGCGCCGCACAGCATGGCCACGACGCAGCCCACCAGAAACGCCACAATGATGGGAGCCTGCATGGTCTCCGGCCTGGAACCCGCGCTGCCGCACAGCACGCGCAGCATCACGGAGCCCGCGATCGCGATTGTGGCACCCACACTGATATCCTGCCCGCCGGACGCCGCCGTTACCAGGGTCATGCCGATGGCGAGAATGGCCAGCTCTGAGCCAAAGTCCAGGATCGTGATGGGATAGCCGGAAAGAATCATGTTGCCGGCGTTGTTTGCACTGTAAGAAATCTTAAAGAATGAAGGCCCGGCGATCAGGTTGATCACAACCAGGAGCAGAAGCGCCGCCAGCGGAATGAAGATCTGGTTCCGCGTCAGCTTTGCGAGCATCCCCGCCCCGCCTGCTTTCTTTTTCGTATCACTCATGTGCCTCACCTCCCGCAATGGTATTCATAATTTTGTTCTGCGTCAGGTCGTCGCCCGAGAGCTCGCCCACCACCTTGCGGTCGCGCATGACGACCAGCCTGGAGCAGGTGCGCAGCATCTCGTCCGTCTCCGAGGAGATGAACGTAACGCTCATGCCCTCCGAGGCCAGCTTCAGCACCAGCTTCTGAATCTCAATCTTGGTGCCGATGTCGATGCCGCGGGTGGGCTCATCCAAAATGAGGTACTCCGGGTGCATCAGAAGCCAGCGCGCCAGGATGACCTTCTGCTGATTGCCGCCGGAGAGCGACTTGATGGGCGTATCCGCCGAGGCGGTCTTGATCTCCAGCAGTTTGATGTATTCGTCCGCAAACTCATAGGCCTTCGCCTTGGAGAACGGTTTGAAGAATCCCTGCAGAACCTGCAGTGCGAGGACGATATTCTCGCGCACCGACAGATCGCCGATGATGCCGTCCACCTTCCGGTCCTCCGGCAGGTAGGCGATGCCGTTCTTCATGGCATCGATGGGTTTGCTGATCTTGATCTCTTTTCCGTTTTTCTTTACCGTTCCGCCAATCACTTTGTCCGCGCCGAAGATCGCGCGCACGCACTCGCTTCGCCCGGAACCCAGAAGGCCCGTGAACCCGTTCACTTCGCCCTTCTTTATGTAAAAATCAAACGGTTTGATGCCGGCGTTGCTCTGCAGACCCTTCGCCTCAAAGACAGGCGCGGAGTCGCCCTTCTCCTCGTAGACGGCGCTCTCGGAGCGGATGTCCGCCATGTCGTCCAGCTCCTTGCCCAGCATCTTGGAGACCAGCTGCACGCGCGGCAGGTTCTCGATCTCGTACTCGCCCACCAGTTTTCCGTCGCGCAGCACCGTGATCTTATCGCACACCTCGTACACCTGATCCAGGAAATGCGTGACGAAGATGATGCCCACGCCTCTGGACTTCAGATCGCGCATCAGCCCGAACAGCTTCTCCACTTCCTGCTCATCCAGGGAAGATGTGGGCTCGTCGAGGATCAGCACTTTACATTCCATATCCACCGCCCGCGCGATGGCGACCATCTGCTGGATGGCGATGGAACAGCTGGAGAGCTGCTGCGTGGACTTTGCCGGAATATCCAGGGACTGCAGGATCTTGTCCGCGTCCGCGTTCATCTTCCTCCAGTTCTGCATAAACCCTTTTCCGCGGCCGATATACATATTCTCAGCCACCGTGAGGTTCGGGCAGAGCGTGATCTCCTGGTACACCGTGCTGATGCCCAGCCTCTGCGCATCCTGCGGCGAGCGGATCGACGCCTCTTTATCCATGCCTTTCAAAAAGATATGGCCCTCATCCTTTTCATAGACACCGGTGAGCACCTTGATCAGCGTTGATTTTCCGGCGCCGTTTTCTCCCATCAGCGCGTGGATTTCTCCCTCCATAAGAGTAAAGTCCACATTCTGCAGCGCGCGCACTCCGGGAAAGCTCTTAGAAATGCCGCGCATCTCCAATATGGATTTTTCTTTCACCAGCGTATTCCTCCTTTTTATGAATTACTCGTTGCGCATTTGCAGTTTACCCCAAAAGGGCGCAGGGCAGACGTCCTGTCGTCCGCACTGCGCCCCTTATGACGAAACTTTTTCTTTCAGATCGGAACGATCGGATTAGATGCCGTAGTTCTCGATATCCTCGTCTGTGATCGTCTCAGCGTCGAAGCCCTTCTCATCCATGATGATGGTCTTCTCTTCCAGCTCTTCACCGGCTTCCAGCTTGTTGATGATGTCTACCAGGTAGGAGGACTGGAACGGGTTGCACTGTCCATCATAGTTCCAGTTGCCGGCCTTCAGCTCTTCCAGAGCCCACTTGTTGGTGTCAAAGCCCATGATGATGACGTCTTTGCCTACGCCGTGGCTGATGCCTGCTGCGTCAAGAGCTGCAACAGCGCCCTTCGCCATATCATCGTTCTCCGCATAGATTACGTTGAAGGATTCGCCGGAATCGATCACGGACTGCACGATCTGCTGAGCCTTCTCAGCATTCCACTCTGCGGTCTGCTGTACTACGATGTTCCAGTTGTCTTCCGCCTCAACCTTATCGTTCAGAGCGCCGGTACGTCCAACCTGGGCTGCAGAACCCATAACGCCCTGGATGTGGATCACATTGTACTCTTCCAGTTCCTGGCCTGCCAGCCAATCAACAGCCGTCTGGCCTTCTTTTGCCATATCGGAAACTACGGAAGCCGCGTACAGGCTCTCGTCTGCATCGATGGTACGGTCAAACAGGATTACCTGGATGCCCTCGTTCTGCGCGTCCTGAAGCACGGTGTCCCAGCCTGCAACGTCCGCTGCGGAGAGAAGCAGGTAGTCAACGCCGTCCTGGATGAACTGCTGCGCCGCCGCGATCTGCTCTGCATTGTCGTTGTTGTATGCAAAGGATGCCTCAAAGCCGTTCTCCTCGGTAAACGTATTTACCAGGTCGTTTACGTTTGCGGTGCGGTAGCCGGACTCACTCGGATCGTTGTTGATGATGCCGACTTTGATCAGATCGCCCTCTGCGTTTGCTGTCATGCAGAAACCTGCCGCCATGGTCAGACCAAGAGCAATACCCAATAATTTTTTCTTCATTTCTTATTCCTCCTATTTTGTTTTGATATACGTTCTCTAGCCTTTCAGCTATGTACCTATTTTAGCCGAAATCCCCAAATTAATCAACCCTTGATTTTCTTTTTTCGTGCAATATTTTTTAATTTTGCGCGGACGCCCCATCCGAAAGTTGATATTTTTTAGAAAAAGGTTCGTTTTTTTGTGCCGGTATCTCCACGCGCACCTCAGTCCCTTCCATATAAGTACTCCGGATGCGGATGCCGTACTCTGCCCCGTAATTCAGGCGGATCCTCTGCTGCACATTAAACAGGCCGAACCCGGACGGATCGTCGGAATGTTCCCCCTCGCCCTCGTCCATGGCCCTGCGCACCTGCTCCAGCCGCTCCGCGCTCATGCCGAGGCCGTTGTCCTCCACCAGAAAGACCAGTTTCCCCTGCTCCAGGCGGCCGCTCACGCGGATGCGCCCCTTGCCCCGCTTGTTCTTGATGCCGTGGTAGAGGGCGTTCTCCACCAGGGGCTGCAGGGTCAGCTTCAGGATCGGCCAGGGGTACATCTCCCGCGGGATGTCGATGTCATACTCCAGAATATCCTGGTAGCGGAACTGCTGGATCTTCAGGTAGCTGCGGATGTGGGACTCCTCCTCCTCCACCGTGATGTAGTCGCGCCCTTTGCTTAAGGTAGTGCGGAAAAAGTCCGACAGGGCCGTTACCATCATGACCACCTGCTCCGTCTGCCCGGCCTCCGCCAGCCACACGATGGTGTCCAGGGTATTGTACAGGAAATGCGGGTTGATCTGCGCCTGCAGAAGTTTCTGCTCCATGGCGCGCAGGTTCAGCTGCTCCACGCGGATGTCCTCCACCAGATTGCCGATGTGCTCCACCATCTGGTTGAAGCCGTCCCCCAGCTCGGCCAGCTCCTCGTCGTTGTCGGAAAGCCTGGCGCGCACGGCAAAATCCCCCTGCCCCGCTCTGCGCGTGACGGTTCGAAGCTGCTGGATGCCGCTGGTCAGCCGGCTGGCGATCCTGCGGCTCCAGAAAAGCGCAACCAGAATGGTGGCGGCGCATATAACGATGCTCACCCGCAGGGTGTTCGCCACGTCCGCGCGGATGCCCTCCCGCAGCACGGCCAGATTGCCCGCCTCATAATAGATATATTCCTGGATCTGCTCCTGTATGAGCTCCGTGAGGATGCGGATATTCAGGTCCAGGCGCTCCATGTTAGTGTCGTACATGCCGCTCACATTGGCGTCCCGCTCGATCTCCTCCACGCGCCCCTCCAGAGTGTTCAGACTGGTCAGGATGCGCTCCAGGCGGTTTTTCGCGTCGTCCTCCCCCGCGGATCCCAGCAGATCGCCGAAAACCTCCCGCGCCTGCGTGATGAGCCTGTGGGGCAGCTGCGTGTCCACCAGCTCCGCCGCGCGCTCCGAGTTGGCCGCGACCACATACATGACATAGTCCACTTCCTCTTTAAACGAGGTGCTGTACGGGTTCGCCTGCGTGATGTTGTCCACCACGGTGTCGTACCGCTGGGAGAGCCGGTGCACCGTGAAGAGCAGGTAGCCCGTCACCAGCGAAAGCGGGATGAAGCAGACCGCCAGCAGGATCTTGATTCTTTTGTTCAGAGAGGACTTTCCGTGCATAGGGCTCACTCTTTTCCGCGGTTCTTATATTCTTTGGGGCTGCAGCCCACCACCTTTTTAAACAGGTAGCTGAAATAGTGGGCGTCCCGGTACCCCACCTCGTAGCCGATCTCCGCCGTGCGCAGATTGGAGCACATCAGAAGCTCTTTCGCCCGCTCCATCCGCACCTCCGTGAGGAACTCCACAAAAGTCTGGCCCGTCTCCTCCCGGAAGACGGCGCTGAAATAGCTGGGGCTGATATTGATTCTGGAGGACACCGTCAGCAGAGACATGTCCTCCCGCTGGTAATTCTCCCGGATGAATTGGCGCGCATCCTGCACCGCCGCGCTGTATTTCCGCAGGGAGTTCTGCTCGCGCAGGTTCATGGTCTCCACAAACAGCCTGCGCATCAGGATCTTCATATCCTCCAAAGTGGCGGCGCGCCCCACCAGGGCGTTCACGTCCCGGCAGTCTTCCGGAAGGCTGTCTGCGCCGATCTTCAGGCTTTCCAGAAAATCCGCCGCGGAGAAATACAGATCCATCATCACGTACTGTCGGTAAAGCATGGACTGGTAATTCTGCTCCCCCGTGTCCAGAAAATACTCCTCCAAGAAGCTGTCCACCTCTTCCAGGGTGCCGCTTCGGAGAAATCTCTCCACCAGCTCCCGCTGGGTCCTGCGGGAATGGATGCTGCAAAGTTCCAGGCTGTCCTCGGCGCGGCTGTGGAGCCTCCCGATGTCCTCCGGCCGCAGGATCTGGTTCGGCTCCGCAAAAAAACGTCCCGCGAAGGCCTTGGCCGCATCCCGGTAGGAATCCCGGATGTCCGCCAGATGATGGCCCACCATGCCCGCCCCGCCGAAATATTCCATACTGGGGTAGGTCTGCGCCAGATCCGTCAGCTGCTTTGCGCACTCGGCGAACCGCTCCTGTGCCGCCTCGTCCGAATCCCCCTTGATGAGAAAGATCCATCCATCTGGGCTGCGGTCGAACGCCAGGACATGCTCCCACTCTCTCGCCATCCGGACGATCTTTTCCGAGATCTCCACAAAATCCTGGGAGCCCCCGGCGGATTCCCCGCCCTGGCTGACCTGAAACAAAAACACCAGATACGCCGGTGCCGTCAGATCCATATTGACCTTCTGGCCCCGCTCCAGAAGCTCCGCCGTGGACAGCTTGCCGGCCACCACGTCGTTCCACAGCTTCTGCTGCTCCAGATGCGTGTTCTCCTCCATCTCCTTCTGGTAGCGCTGCAGCATACTCTCCTGCTCACGCTCCCGGTTGATGAGCTCCGCCACCTCCTTTACCGCCTCCAGCAGCTTCACGGAGCTGATGGGCTTCAGCAGGTAGCGCGTCACGCCGATGTTCACGGCGGTCTTGGCGTAGTCGAACTCGTTGTACCCGCTCAGGATCAGAATTTTGATCTGGGGCAGCTCTTTTTTGACGATCCGGCTCAGTTCCAGCCCGTCCATGAACGGCATTCGGATGTCTGTGATGAGGATATCCGGTTTTTCTTTCTTTATAAGAGGATAGGCCAGCTCCCCGTCGCTGGCCTCTCCCACAAATTCAAATCCTTCTTTCGCCCACGGGATGTTGTTCTTGATCCCGTTGCGCATGACTACTTCGTCTTCCACCAAAAATACTTTCAACATGCTCTACTTACCTTGTCCGTAATACGCATTTGCCCCGTGTTTCCTGTAATAATGCTTATCCTGAAGCTCCTGCGGCGCGGGTTTTACCTGCGGGTTGATCATCTCGCAGCGGGCGGCCATCTTGGCCACCTCCTCCAGCACCACCGCGTTGTGCACGGCCTCATGGCCGTCCTTGCCCCAGGTAAACGGGCCGTGGTTCTTGCACAGCACCGCCGGAACCGCCTCGTAGTCTCTGCCCTGGAAGCAGTCCACGATCAGAAGCCCGGTGTTTTTCTCATAGTTTTTCAGCTCCTCCTCATTGAGGCAGCGCGCGCAGGGAACCTCACCGTAGATATAGTCCGCGTGGGTGGTGCCGTAGCAGGGGATGCTGCGCCCCGCCTGCGCCCAGCTCGTGGCCCAGGGGGAGTGGGTGTGCACCACGCCGCCGATCTTCGGGAACGCCTTGTAGAGCTCCAGATGGGTGGGCGTGTCGGAGGAGGGATTGTATCTGCCCTCCACCTTGTTGCCGTCCAGATCCATCAGCACCATGTCGTCCGGGGTCAGCTTGTCATAGTCCACGCCGCTCGGCTTGATGGCGAAGATGCCGCTGGCGCGGTCGATCTCGCTGACGTTGCCCCAGGTAAAAGTTACCAGCTTATATTTGGGAAGAAGCATGTTCGCTTCATAGACCCGTTTTTTTAATTCTTCCAGCATAATCGATCCTCCTGTTCACGAGATGATATGACGGCCTCACTCCAGGCCGAACAGCTCCACCGCGGCCTTCTCCGCCGGCAGCGCCGCCACATATTTGGCGATAAACTTGTTGAAGCCCTCCACGTCCGCGGTGTCCGGCTTTATGGTCTCGCCCTTCTGGCCCGCAAACACTTTGGCGTTCAGGAACGCGTCCAGCGTCTCGCCCGGCTCTTTATTTTTCATATAGGAAGCGAGCAGCGCGATGCCCCACGCTCCGCCCTCGCCGGCCGTCTCCATGCAGGTTACGGGCACGTTGGCCGCAGCCGCCATGATGCTCTGACCCACGCCTTTCGTCTTGAACAGGCCGCCGTGGCCCATCAGCTCGTCCAGCTCCACATGCTCCTGCTTGAACAGGATGTCCATGCCCACTTTCAGGGCTGCCAGGGAGCTGTACAGATGCGTGCGCATAAAGTTTGCCAGATTGAACTTCGCGTCCGGCGTGCGCATGAACAGCGGACGGCCCTCCTCGAAGCCCGTCACCGGCTCGCCGGAGAAATAGCAGTAGGACATCAGTCCGCCGCAGTCCTTATCGCCCTCCAGCGCCTTGTTGTACAAGGTGCCGAACAGCTTGTTCATATCCACTTCCAGACCCATGGTCTCCATAAACTCGCGGAAAAGGCCCACCCAGGCGTTCAGGTCCGACGTGCAGTTGTTGCAGTGCACCATCGCCACCAGACTGCCGTCCGGCGTGGTCACAAGATCCAGCTCCGGATATGCCTTGGACAGCTCTTTTTCCAGAACCGCCATCACAAACACGGAGGTGCCCGCCGACACATTGCCCGTGCGCTTCTTCACGCTGTTGGTGGCTGCCATGCCGGTGCCCGCGTCGCCCTCCACCGGGCAGAGCGGGATGCCCGCCTTCAGCTTTCCGCTCACATCCAGAAGCTTCGCGCCCTCCTGGGTCAGAAGGCCGGCGTTCTCGCCTGCCACCAGCACCTTCGGCAAAATGTCGCGCAGCTTCCACGGGAACTTCTTGTCCGCGACCAGGGCGTCAAACTTCTGCACCATGGTTTCGTCGTAATCCTTCGTGTTCACATCAATGGGGAACATGCCGGAGGCGTCGCCCACGCCCATCACTTTCTGTCCGGTCAGCTTCCAGTGCACATAGCCGGCCAGGGTGGTCATGTAGTCGATGTCCTTCACATGCTCCTCCCCGTTCAGGATGGCCTGATACAGATGGGCGATGCTCCATCTCTGGGGAATGTTGTAATTGAACAGGTCAAACAGCTTTTCCGACGCCTCGGCCGTCATGGTGTTTCTCCAGGTGCGGAAGGGAACCAGCAGTTCGCCCGCCTTGTCAAAGACCAGATAGCCGTGCATCATGGCGGAAAATCCGATGGCCCCGATGTTCTCCAGCACAATGCCGTATTTGGACACCACATCCGCGGCCAGCTTCACATAAGCGTCCTGCAGGCCGCCCCACACATCCTCCAGCGTGTAGGTCCACACATTGTTCTCCAGCCTGTTCTCCCAGCCGTGGTCGCCCGCCGCGATGGGGGCGTTGGTGGAATCCACCAGCACCGCCTTGATGCGGGTGGAGCCGAACTCGATGCCCAGGGCTGTCTTTGCGTTCAGTATGTCTTCCTTAATTAAAGCAATATCTCTCATTTTCCTGTCTCCTCCATATCATAATCCGGGTGCCGCTCTAGCGGTACACCACGTTCCCGAGCTGCAGATCTCTCTTGAAATTGCGGATGGTGGTATCTTTGTCGATGTAGACGGCCTCGATGCCCATGGCCGCCGCCCAGTCTCCCATCTGCTCCGCCGTCAGATCGTAGGAGAATGCGGTGTGATGCGCGCCGCCCGCCAGGATCCAGGCCTCCGCGCCCACCTGCAGGTTCGGCTGCGGGGTCCAGAACGCGGTGGCTACCGGGAGCTTCGGCATGGGTTTCTCCACCTTCTTGCACTCCACGTCGTTGATGATCAGACGGAAACGATTGCCAAGGTCCACCAGCGATGTGGCCACGGCCGGACCCGTCTTGGACGTGTACACCAGACGCGCCGGATCCTCGCGGTCACCCATGGAGAGCGGACACACCTTGATGCCGATGGGGCCGTCCGCGATGGTGGGGCAAACCTCCAACATGTGGGCCTGCAGGATGCCCTCCTTGCCCGGCACCAGGTTGTAGGTGTAGTCCTCCATGAAGGAGGTGCCCTTCGGGTTCTTCACGCCCGCCGTCATGATCTTCATGATGCGCACCATGGCCGCCGTCTTCCAGTCGCCCTCCGCGCCGAAGCCGTAGCCCTTCTCCATGAGCCGCTGGATGGCCAGGCCCGGAAGCTGTTTCAGCGCGCCCAGATCCCCGAAGTGCGTGACGATGGCCTGATAGTTTTTCTCCTCCAGGAACTTCTCAAAGCCGATCTCGATGCCTGCCTGCACCGCCACATGCTCCCGAAATTCCTTTTCATCTCTTCCTTCCAGGATGATGTCATACTTGCTGTAATATTCCTCCACCAGCGCGTCGATCTCGTTCTGCGGCACGTCCGCCACATACTGCGCGATCTCGTTGATGGGATAGGCGTCGATCTCCCAGCCGAACTTAATCTGGGCCTCCACCTTGTCGCCCTCGGTGACGGCCACGTTGCGCATATTGTCCGCCACGCGGCACACGCGCACATGGCTGCTCTCCATGATGCCGATGGCCGTGAGCATCCAGCTCGCGATCCTCTCCTGCACCGCCTTGTCTTCCCAGTGACCCACGATGACCTTCCGCTCGATGCCCATGCGGGAGACGATATGGCCGTACTCGCGGTCGCCGTGCGCGGACTGGTTCTCGTTCATAAAGTCCATATCGATCGTGTCGTACGGGATCTCCCGGTTAAACTGCGTATGTAAATGAAGAAGGGGCTTGCGGAACTCCTGCAGTCCCAGGATCCAGGACTTTGCCGGGGAGAACGTGTGCATCCAGGTAATCACGCCTGCGCACTCGTCGTCCGCGTTCGCCTCATTAAAAGTTTTGCGGATCAGCTCGTTGGTAATCAGGGTGGGCTTCCACACGATCTCGTGCGGCAGGACGCCCGACTTGTTCAGGGCATCCACAATGATTTTGGAATGCTCCGCCACATGGGCCAGGCACTCGTCCCCATACAAATCCTGCGAACCCGTGCAGAACCAAAACTTATAATTCTTTGCTGTTTTCATAAAAAACCCTCCTATCCGTTTCTTTTACAACTCAGCCGGGCGGAAGCATATCTTGTCTGTCTGACAAATCTTCCCTGCCCTTTGTTGTAAATTATACACGAAAGGAGGGGTATATACAAGCTGTGTTTTATAGATTTTTATGAAATAATTTAGATGACGGGCGCAAAAGGATGTCAGCATCTGTTCTGTGTCCACCGTTTCGGTGAGCGTTACCGTTTTTTATGATCAGACCCGAGTTTGCCACTTACAAATGCGAAATGGAGCCTGTTTCTGGCTCCATTTCCCTTGTATGTATGCGGTTTTTC
>CANRIR010000055.1 GCA_947630735.1 uncultured Marvinbryantia sp. | reverse complement strand
ACAGGACTTTATGAACCTTTCTTAAGATTCTTAAAAATCTGTGAATTTGAAATTATCTAGTGCATTGCGGTATGAAATATGCTAAGATAAAACGGTAGAAAGGGGAGGCCTTATACCGTGAAGAAGAAAGTATTGATCCTATTTCTGATATTATTGCTGGCGGCCGGCGCGGCCGCGGCTGTCTGGTATTTCAAGTTCCGGGATGAAGGGGGAACAGCGGACGCGGAAAACGCTGTATTCGTAGATTCCGTGGCGTCTATCACGGGAGTGGGCGGCAACGGCCTCGTCACTCGCTTTACCGGCGTGGTGGAGCCGCAGAAGACCGTGGGCGTGGAAGTGGCCAGCGGGCTGAAAGTGAAAGATACCTATGTGACGGTGGGGCAGGAAGTGGACGTGGGGACCCCGCTGTTTTCCTATGACACGGACGAGGCGCAGGACAGCATTACCCAGCTGGAGATCGACATCGAGAACTATGATATCGATATCGAGTCCACGCAGGCGCAGATCGCGCAGTATGAAAAAGAGCGCGCCCAGGTCTCCGATTCGGAAAAGCGCGCCTACACCACATCCATCATGACCGCGGAAAATTCCATCCGCCGCGCGGAGTACAACAAAAAGAGCAAGCAGGCGGAGCTGGAGAGCCTCAAAAAGCAGGTGGCCAACGCGGAGGTCACATGTGAGCTGAAGGGCGTGGTAAAGAGCATCAACAAGAGCAACAGCGGCTCGGATGACACCGCCGGCATGGATATGGGCTACACCGGGTCCGGCAGCACGGATGAGAACGCCAGCGCCTACATTGTCATCATGTCCACCGGCGCCTACCGGATCAAGGGACTGATCAACGAGATGAATTACTATGACATCCAGGAGGGGATGGACGTGCTCATCCGCTCCCGCGTGGATGAGACCGTCACCTGGAAGGGCGTGGTGTCCACCATCGACATGGAAAACGCGGTGCAGAACCAGAACATGTATTATTCCAGCAGCGATTCCAGTTCCAGCTCCAGCTCCTATCCGTTCTATGTGGACATGGAGGATTCCACGGGGCTCATGCTGGGCCAGCACGTTTATGTGGAGCCGGATTACGGCCAGGACGAGGTGCGCGACGGCATGTGGCTGGATTACTATTATCTCATCGGCGACGAGGACGGGGCAGTGACGCCCTATGTCTGGGCAGCGGATGAAAAGGATAAGCTGGAGCGCAGGCATGTGCTGCTGGGAGATTACGACAACGACCGCGAGCAGTATGAGATCCTGGACGGCCTGACGGAGGACGACTATATCGCGTTCCCGGATGAGACGCTGCAGGAAGGCATGCCGGTGACGAGAAACGCCCAGGCCCAGATCGGCGGCGACAGCCTTCCCGGTATAGATGATATGGGAGATATGGGCGACCTGGGCGATCTTGGCATGATGGAAGACATGGGAGACATGGGTGACCTTGGCACAATGGAAGACCTGGGCGATCTCGGCATGACAGATGACATGGGCGGCCTGGGCGATCTCGGCGTGACGGACGACATGGGCAGCCTGGGCGATATTGGGACGATGGGTGACATGGGCGCCATGGAAGACCAGGGCAGCGCCGACGATGTACAGATGATCGACGGGATGGATCCCGGCGGAGCCATCATTGAAGACGCGGGCGGCGATGAATTTATCGGGGAGGTTGTGGGATAAAAGATGGGTTCGATGGTTCTGCAGCTGGACAATATATACAAAGACTACTTAAGCGGGAAGATGGTGGTCCCGGTCCTCAAAAATGTCTGCCTCCACGTGGAGGAGGGCGAGTATGTGGCGATCATGGGCCCTTCCGGCAGCGGAAAGTCCACCCTGATGAACATTATCGGATGCCTGGATGAACCCACCAAGGGCACCTTCCTTCTGAACGGCAAAAATGTGCTCGGCCTAAAGGAGAACGAGGTGGCGGACGAGAGGCTCCACAACATCGGATTTGTGTTTCAGACATTCCAGCTCCTGCCGCGCCAGACGGCCCTGGACAATGTGGCCCTGCCTCTGATCTATGCGGGGGTGTCCAAGAAAGAGCGCAGAAAACGCGCCGCGCAGGCACTGGAGCGGGTGGGGCTCGCGGACCGTGTGAACTTCTTGCCCACGCAGCTCTCCGGCGGACAGAAGCAGAGGGTGGCCATCGCCCGCGCCATGGTGAACAATCCCAAGATCCTGCTGGCGGACGAGCCCACGGGCGCTCTGGATTCCAAATCCAGCATACAGGTGATGGAGCTGTTCCAGAAACTGAACGAGGAGGGCGTCACGGTAGTTATGATCACGCACGATTCGGATGTGGCGCACCACGCCAAGCGGATCGTATATATATTTGACGGGGAACTTTCGGAGGAACGGAGGTAGCGCATGAGGAAGAAAAAACGTCTGAGGACAGCCATCATCATCGTTCTGGTGCTGGGCCTTTTGGGCACCGGCGGCTATTTCGGCGGGCGTTATTATCTGCAGAGCCGCCAGCAGAGCGTGGAAGTGATGCCGGTGTCCGTGCTGAACGCGGCCGAATGGATCCAGTATTACAATCAGACCAGCTCTTACGGGACGGTGGTGTCCGATGTGAGCCAGCAGGTATTTGTGCCGGGCGACAAGGTGGTCAGCGAGGTCTATGTGCAGCAGGGCGATGAGGTAAAGGTAGGCGATAAGCTCCTCAGCTACGACACCACGCTTCTGGAACTGGACAAGGAGCTGCAGGATCTGACCTGCCAGGAGATCGATCTGGAGATAGAATCCGCGCAGGCGGATCTGAAAAAATTACAGAACACCACCCCGGTGGCAAAATCTCAGAAAGACACGGAAGATTTTCTGGGGCCGAACCTGGCCCTGCCGGGGATAGACAGCGACCTGACGGCCTCGGAGATGGTCCCGTCCGGGAGGTCCGCGGTCACGAGCCAGGATGATGCGGGGCAGCCGCAGACGGAGGCGGAGAGCACCGCGGCGGATCTGGACAGCGCCCAGGCGTCCGAGACACAGCCGGCGGAGGTGCAGGCGTCTGAGACGCAGGCGGCAGCGGATCAGACAGATACGCCGCAGGCAGGCGGGAGCGATCTTCAGGAGCCGGCCGCGGCAGCGGATCCGGACGAGGAGGCTGAGCAGCTCATCACGGAGAACACCGCTCCCGGCGTTCTGCCGGAGTTCCCGGCCGACAGTTCTTCCGCGGAGGATTCCGGCCAGCCGAAGATGAACCAGAGCCTTCTGCATCTTCTGTCCCACATCTGCGTGAAAGAGCGGACCGCGATCGATGAGGAGAAGCTGCTCGCAGATACCCGACAGCAGGAGGAAGAAGATATCCCGGTGTCGGCGCAGCTTACGGGGCAGGCCCTCAAGCTGGTCCTGTATTTCGAGGAGGGCGCGGAGGCACATTTTGAAAAACTGAACACTTACGCCATGGCCATCCGGGGCGTCACGCTGCAGAAGGAAAAAGCCGGCATCGTGTACGGCGCTTCTGTGGAGGAAAACCCGGATGCCCCGGAGATCGGCGGGTTTACCCTGATCCAGGATCCGGACAGGAGCGATGTGGCGTACCTCACCCTGGCGTTTCACTCCGGCCTGGAGGAGCAGCATCTGCTCATGCCGGAGATCCTGGATGTGTGTCTGGAGATCGAGCTGAATGTGGATGAGATCACGGACGGCAGCCTGATCTTCCGCACGGAAAAAGAGGAGAACGATGTCGCGCTGTCTGTGCAGAAGCCGCAGCCGGGCGCCGCGGAGGCGGAAACCGGGGCAGCGGACGGCACACAGGACACGGAACCCGCGCAGACAGAAGGTGCGGGCAGCCAGGAGACGCAGACGGAAGGCGCCGGCGGCACAGAGCCGCAGCCGGGAGACGGCACAGGCGCGGAGACACAGCCCGGGGACGGCACGCAGGAAGAACCGGGGGACGGTTTTCAGACGGAGCCGGAGACGGAATCTGAGAGCGAGACGGAGTCCGGCATCCCGACGGCAAATGTGGTGTTTGACATTACCTGGTACCACGGGACAAACGCGGCGGAGCGCTGGCCGGAGTCTGTGCAGATCCGTTTTTATGACCGGGCGGACGCCGATCAGGAAAATGTCCTGTGGTCCACGACGGTTGCGGGGAGCACGGACGTGCCGGACGATGAGACGGAGGATCCCTCGGGTGAGGAGGAACCCGCCACAGAGAGCTGGACGGACATTCCAGCAGACGTGGACTTCCCGGAGAATGAGGAAGAATGGCAGCAGTGGAAGCTTGAAAATCAGGAGGGACAGGAGACGGAAGGGCTGCCTGAGGAGCCGGGCAGCGTGAGCCAGGACTCTCAGACAGAGGGAAATTCCTTCAGCAGGGTCCGCTGGACATCGGACGTGACCGGCTGGCCTGGGGAACTTCAGGATCCGAAGGATTACACGGTCGTCGTCCGGCCGAAGGATTCGATCAATTATATCCCGCGCGTGGAGTGGAGCGGCACCGATGAGACGGGAACGCGGACGTGCTGGATCACGATGACCTACCTGGAGCCGAAGGAGTCCCCGCTGGTCAAGCTGGAACCCTTGAGCGAGCTGGATTACTGGACCGGGGAGACCGGACAGTACTATAAAGGGAGCGGGACCGCGGAAGATCCGTTTATCTTTTTCTGCACGGACGGGGCGACGATCCAGAGTTCCTTTGTCAACTGGGTGCTGGGCTTCAACGCGGACGGCACGGAGCGCATCCGGGAGGCGGACGGCACGGAGCGCGGCGGCTACAGCGTGATATTAGAGATCCGCGAGGCGGACACCATCACGGGAGCCTTTATCCGCAGCGTGGGCCTGGACGGGACCCTTCGGATGGAATACGGCTATGCGCCGGGCGCATACTGGATCTTTTCCAGCGACACCGGCATGGTGCGCTACGATGAAGATATAGAGGATCCTTTCGGGGACGACGGCTTTGACGACCCGGGCTGGAGCGATATGGGCGAAACCTACACGGCGGAGGAACTTGCGCAGGCAGTCAAGGAAAAAGAGCGGGAGATCCGGCGGCTGAACCTGAATAAAAAAGAGGCGGAGATGAAGCTGCGCCAGTATGAGCGCGACGTGGAGGAATCCACGGTGGTCAGCGCCGTGGACGGCTTTGTGGAATCCATGGACGGAAACGTGGGCGGTTCCAAGGCCTATATGGTGGTGACCAATGAGGGCGGCCTGTATCTGCAGACGACGGTGGGAGAGCTCGATCTCGGGACGGTGGAGAAGGGCGACCAGCTGATGGCCACCTCCTGGCAGACTTCCATGGAGTTCACGGCGGAGGTCACCCAGGTGGATTATTATCCCACGGATGCCCAGGATATGTACGGCAATGGAAATACCAATTCGTCGAGCTATCCGGTGCTGGCCCGCATTGAGGACGCCAGCGGGCTTTCCCCGTATGAGATGGTAGAGGTGAAATTTGCCAAAAAAGAAACCTCCGGGAGCAGCATCTATATCTCTGTGCCGTACATCCGGTCGGAGAACGGGCAGAGCTACGTGTATAAGAGAGGCGCGGACGGCCTGCTGAAAAAGCAGTATGTCCGCACAGGCGCCACCATCAACGAGCAGGTGGAGATCAAGGAAGGCCTGACAAACGATGATTTCATCGCCTTCCCTTACGGCAAGAACGTAAAGGACGGCGCAAAGACGGAAGAGTCACAGAATATTTACTATTAATAAGGGGGTAACTGCTGTGCTGGAAAACATACGGCTTTCTTTCCAGGGGATCTGGTCGCACAAGATGCGGTCTTTCCTGACGATGCTGGGCATTATCATCGGCATTGCCTCCATCATTTCCATCGTGTCCACCATTCAGGGCACGAACGAGCAGCTTTTGCAGAACGTCATCGGCGCGGGGAACAACGCGGTGCGGATCCCTCTGACCAGGGGAAACGCCAATTCTACCCTGGATTTCAGCTATGAGTCGGTGCCCTACGGGGTGCCGGTCATCTCGGAATCGGTGAGGAGCCAGCTCTTGAAGGTGGACGGCGTGGCGGATGTCTCCTTTTTCACCACCCGCTCCTGGGCGGATGGGATCTTTCATCTGAACACGGCTTTAAACGGCGCGCAGGTGCTGGGCATAGACACGCACTATTTCAATGTGAACGGCTATATCGTGCGCACGGGGCGGGAGTTCATGGAGGAGGATTATAAAAAATTCCGCAAGGTGGCCATTTTGGACCAGACGGCCGCCAGCACCCTGTTCCAGGAGGAGAGCGCGGTGGGCAAGACCATAGAGATCAAAGGAGAACCCTTCTCCGTGATCGGCGTGGCGCAGGTGGCCTCCAAGTTCGAGCCGGTCATCAACAGCCAGGAGGATTACTATAATTATGTGGGCTACGAGGGCGCTTCGGGCACGGTGTTCCTGCCGTCCAGCGCCTGGAGCATCGTCTACCAGTTTGACGAGCCCCAGAATGTGGTGGTAAAAGCGGATTCCGTGCAGTCCATGACCACCATCGGCACGCCCTGCGCGGACATCCTGAACGGTTATCTCACCACGCAGGATGAGGATCTGCGCTACCGCGCGCAGGACGTCATGGAAAATGTGGCGCAGCAGCAGAAGATCAACGAATCCACCAACCAGCAGCTCATCTGGATCGCCAGCATCTCGCTCCTGGTGGGCGGCATCGGCGTTATGAACATCATGCTGGTCTCCGTGACCGAGCGCACCAGCGAGATCGGCCTGAAGAAGGCCATCGGCGCGAAAAAGCGCATGATCCTCCTGCAGTTCCTCACGGAGGCGGCTGTGCTGACCAGTCTGGGCGGCCTGCTGGGGGTGGCCGCTGGCATCGGCATGGCGCAGGTGATCTCCAGGATGGCCCAGGTGCCGGTGGCGATCAACGTGCCCGCCACGGTTGTGGCCGTGCTGTTTTCCATGGTCATCGGCCTTATCTTCGGGTTCATGCCGTCTATCAAGGCGGCCAACCTGAACCCCATAGACGCGATCCGCCACGAGTGACGGCCGGGCGGGCGCTTTCTGAGCTGCGGACACCAATGCTGCATCCGCGGCCGGGCGCTTTCTATGCCGCGGATCTGTATTTTATGCGCCGCGGCGCGGTATCTTGCAAAAAAAGCTTGACTTGCTTCCTGTGCCTATGTTAAAATGGGTAGGCGTATGGAAGCAGGTCTTTTTTTATGCACAAAATTGGGCGCGCCGCAAAGATCAACTTGCCTGATCTGCGGTGTTCCCGGGCAAAGTTTTAGGAGAGTGAGGTGGAAGTTGTGCGCACAAGGATCACATTGGCATGTACGGAGTGTAAACAGCGAAATTACAACACGACGAAAGAAAAAAAGAATCATCCTGACAGAATGGAAACCAGTAAATACTGCAGATTCTGCAAGAAGCACACGCTGCACAAGGAAACAAAGTAGCCGCAGGTATGTGAAAGGAGAGTACTATGGGAGAGGTTTCAAAGAAAGAAAAATCCCGGGTGCAGAGCTGGGTGGAAGGCATTAAAGCCGAATTCCACAAGATCATCTGGCCCAAGAAAGAAGATCTCGCAAAACAGACCGGTGTGGTTATCGTTGTCTCCGTGCTGCTGGGTGCGATCATTGCGATCGTGGACGTTGTCATGCAGTATGGCGTCGATTTCTTGATTAAGTAAGGACAAGGTGAGCATATGTCAGAGGCTAACTGGTATGTAGTGCATACCTACTCGGGTTATGAGAACAAGGTGAAGGCAAACATCGAAAAGACCATTGAGAACCGACATCTGGAAGATCAGATCCTGGAGGTGCGCGTGCCTCTCCAGGACGTTGTGGAGATCAAGAACGGTGTCTCGAAGACAGTTCAGAAAAAGCTGTTTCCGGGTTATGTGCTCCTCAACATGGTCATGAATGACGATACCTGGTATGTTGTCAGAAACACCAGGGGCGTCACCGGATTTGTCGGGCCGGGGTCCAAACCTGTGCCGCTTACTGATGCAGAGATGAGACCTTTGGGAATTCACGCAGAGAACATTGTGATCGATTTTGCCGTTGGAGATACGGTCAGCGTCGTGGGCGGTATCTGGAAAGACACGGTGGGTGTGGTGCAGAGCATCAACGAGAGCAAGAAGATCGTTACCATCAATGTTGAGCTGTTCGGCCGCGAAACGCCGGTAGAAATAAGTTTCGCAGAAGTTCAGAAAATGTAAGCATCCATAAGGAGGTGCCTTATCATGGCAAAAAAAGTAACAGGATATATCAAATTACAGATCCCTGCCGGCAAGGCAACGCCGGCGCCGCCTGTTGGTCCGGCACTTGGTCAGCATGGTGTGAACATTGTGCAGTTTACGAAGGAGTTTAACGCGAGGACCGCGGACAAGGGAGATCTGATCATCCCGGTAGTCATCACGGTTTACGCGGACAGAAGCTTCAGCTTCATCACAAAGACTCCGCCTGCGGCAGTGCTTCTGAAGAAAGCCTGCAACATCAAGTCCGGTTCCGGCGTTCCGAACAAGACCAAGGTTGCGAGCATCAGCAAAGACAAGCTCCGCGAGATCGCAGAGACAAAGATGCCGGATCTGAACGCTGGCAGCGTAGAGGCCGCCATGAGCATGATCGCGGGAACCGCGAGAAGCATGGGAATTACGGTAGAGGAGTAAAAAGGACTCACCGCGATGCGCGGCAAAAAGGACTCACCGCCCATGATATGTCGCATATCTGCGCAGCAGATGTGTGACAGCCCGCCATCATACGCAGTATGATTTTATTGCGGGCGTAAGAATCACGCTTCGCGTGATGGGCGGTCGTGCACAAGGTTACACCGCCCATGATATGTCGCATATCTGCGCAGCAGATGTGTGACAGCCCGCCATCATACGCAGTATGATTCTATTGCGGGCGTAAGAATCACGCTTCGCGTGATGGGCGGCAAAAAGGACACACCGCGATGAAAATCGCACTGCGTGCGATGCGCGGCATGCATCACGATTCCTTCGGAATCGTGATAAGTAAAGGACACACCGCGATGAGAATCGCACTGCGTGCGATGCGCGGTCGTGCACAAGGTTACACCGCCCATGATATGTCGCATATCTGCGCAGCAGATGTGTGACAGCCCGCCATCATACGCAGTATGATTCTATTGCGGGCGTAAGAATCGCACTTCGTGCGATGGGCGGCAAAAAGGACACACCGCGATGAAAATCGCACTGCGTGCGATGCGCGGTCGTGCACAAGGTTACACCGCCCATGCAAAATCGCACTTCGTGCGATGGGCGGCATGCATCACGATTTACTGCGTAAATCGTGATATATAGTGGGAGGGAGATTCCCGCAAATACCACCAGGAGGTTATATTATGAAAAGAGGAAAAAGATATACAGAAGTGGCAAAGAATTATGACCGCGCCACTCTTTATGACACAGCGGAAGCGATCAGTGTGGTAAAGAAAAATGCGGTTGCAAAGTTTGACGAGACGATCGAAGTACACATCAGAACCGGATGCGACGGCCGTCATGCGGATCAGCAGATCCGCGGCGCGGTTGTTCTGCCGCACGGCACAGGCAAGAAAGTGCGCGTCCTCGTGTTTGCAAAGAATGCAAAGGCAGACGAGGCGGCTGCGGCAGGCGCGGAGTATGTAGGTGCTGAGGAACTGATCCCGAAGATCCAGAACGAAGGATGGCTGGATTTCGACGTAGTGGTAGCTACCCCGGACATGATGGGCGTGGTTGGCCGTCTGGGCCGTGTGCTTGGCCCGAAGGGCCTGATGCCGAACCCGAAGGCAGGTACCGTTACGATGGATGTCACCAAGGCAGTGCAGGATATCAAAGCCGGTAAGATTGAGTACAGATTGGACAAAACGAATATTATCCACGTGCCAATTGGAAAGGCTTCTTTCACAGAGGAGCAGTTAGCGGACAACTTCCAGACGCTTATAGATGCTATTACCAAGGCAAGACCGGCCGCATTGAAGGGACAGTTCTTAAAGAGCGTGACCCTGACATCGACCATGGGTCCTGGCGTGAAGCTGAACACAGCCAGATTTGCGTAATGGCGGTTACAAAGATCCATTGAAATAACAGCGGGGCGCTGAGAAACGAAGGTTTTTCAGCGCCCCGTTTTGTGCGGACCTTACAGGAAAAATTCCCCTATTCGGTCTTGTTTGTTAAAAAATTAATTATTGTGTAGACACTTGACTATATATTCAGATATGTTACAATATTTGTGTGCGACAAGAGATGCGTCGCTTCACACCGGAAACCTTCCCGGTGTTTTTTGCGCGTATGGCGTTCTTCGGTCTGGGCACTAAAAATACGAGATTAGGAGGAACTATTTAATGACGAAATGGGTTTACTTATTCAAAGAAGGCAACGCGGATATGCGCAACCTTCTTGGAGGTAAGGGCGCGAACCTGGCAGAGATGACAAACCTTGGCCTTCCGGTTCCGCAGGGTTTTACGATCACGACAGAAGCATGTACACAGTACTATGAAGACGGACAAAAGATTAACGATGAGATCCAGGCTCAGATCATGGAGTATATCGTTAAAATGGAAGAAATCACGGGAAAGAAGTTTGGGGATAAGGAAAACCCGCTGCTCGTCTCTGTCCGCTCCGGCGCAAGGGCGTCCATGCCGGGCATGATGGACACCATCCTGAATCTCGGACTGAATGAAGACGTGGTAGAGGTTCTCGCGCAGAAGTCGGGCAACCCGCGCTGGGCATGGGACTGCTACCGCAGATTTATCCAGATGTTCTCCGACGTGGTTATGGAAGTCGGAAAGAAGTATTTTGAAGAATTGATCGACAAGATGAAACAGGAGAAGGGCGTGACGCAGGATGTGGATCTGACTGCGGAGGATCTGAAAGAGCTGGCCAACCAGTTCAAGGCCGAGTACAAGGCAAAGCTGGGCCAGGATTTCCCGACGGATCCCAAAGTGCAGCTGATGGAGGCCATCAAGGCCGTGTTCCGCTCCTGGGACAACCCCAGGGCGAACGTGTACCGCCGCGACAACGACATCCCCTATTCCTGGGGCACAGCCGTCAACGTGCAGATGATGGCGTTCGGAAATATGGGCAACACGTCCGGCACCGGCGTGGCCTTCACGCGTGACCCGGCCACCGGCGAAAAGCGCCTGATGGGCGAGTTCCTGCTGAACGCGCAGGGCGAGGATGTTGTGGCGGGCGTGCGCACCCCGCAGAAGATAGATCAGTTACAGGAAGTGATGCCGGAGGTTTACCAGCAGTTCACACAGATCTGCAAGACCCTGGAAGATCACTATCACGATATGCAGGATATGGAGTTTACCATCGAGGACAGAAAGCTCTACATGCTGCAGACCAGAAACGGCAAGAGAACGGCCCAGGCCGCTCTGAAGATTGCCTGCGACCTGGTGGACGAGGGCATGATCACGGAGCAGAAGGCTGTGGCCATGATCGATCCCAGAAATCTGGACACCCTGCTTCATCCGCAGTTTGACAAGAAGGCCCTGGATGCGGCCGAGCCGGTTGCAAAGGCTCTGGGAGCTTCCCCGGGAGCTGCCTGCGGCAAGATCGTATTTACGGCTGAAGACGCAAAGAGCTGGGCTTCCAGAGGCGAAAAGGTAGTCCTGGTCCGTCTGGAGACTTCCCCGGAGGACATCGAGGGCATGAAGAGCGCGCAGGGCATCCTGACCGTGCGCGGCGGCATGACCAGCCACGCGGCCGTTGTGGCGCGCGGTATGGGCACCTGCTGTGTGTCCGGCTGCGGCGACATCAAGATGGATGAAGAAAACAAGAAATTTACCCTGGCGGGCAAAGAATATCACGAGGGAGATTATCTCTCCATCGACGGTTCCACCGGCAATATCTACGACGGCATCATCCCGACGGTGGACGCCACCATCGCGGGCGAGTTCGGCCGCATCATGAGCTGGGCGGACAAATACCGCAGAATGAAAGTGCGCACCAACGCCGACACGCCGCACGACGCGAAGAAAGCAAGAGAGCTGGGCGCGGAGGGCATCGGCCTGTGCCGCACCGAGCACATGTTCTTCGAGGGCGACCGCATTGAGGCGTTCCGCGAGATGATCTGCGCGGACACCGTGGAAGAGAGAGAGGCGGCCCTGGCCAAGATCCTGCCCGTGCAGCAGAGCGATTTCAAGGCTCTGTTCGAGGCTCTGGAAGGCAACCCGGTTACCATCCGTTTCCTGGATCCGCCTCTGCATGAGTTCGTTCCGACGGCGGAGGAGGACATCCGAAAGCTGGCGGAGGCGCAGGGCAAGACCGTGGAGCAGATCAAGGGCTACATCGATTCTCTGCACGAGTTCAACCCGATGATGGGTCATCGCGGAGCCCGTCTGGATGTGACCTATCCGGAGATCGCGGTAATGCAGACCAAGGCTGTCATCCGTGCGGCCATCGAGGTAAAGGCGGCTCATCCGGATTGGAGAGTGTGCCCGGAGATCATGATCCCGCTGATCGGCGACGCAAAAGAGCTGAAATATGTGAAAGATATTGTGGTAAAGGTGGCAGACGAGGAGATCTCAAGGGCCGACAGCAAGCTGAAATATGAGGTCGGCACCATGATCGAGATTCCGCGTGCCGCACTGACGGCGGATCAGATCGCAAAGAACGCGGACTTCTTCTGCTTCGGTACCAACGACCTTACCCAGATGACCTACGGCTTCTCCCGCGACGATGCAGGCAAGTTCCTGGAGGCGTACTACGAGCGCAAGATCTTCGAGAACGACCCGTTCGCAAAGCTGGACCAGAACGGCGTGGGCAAGCTGATGGAGATGGCCATTCAGCTTGGCAGATCGGAGAACCCGGATCTGCACTTCGGCATCTGCGGCGAGCACGGCGGCGATCCGGCGTCCGTGGAGTTCTGCCACAAGCTGGGCCTGGATTACGTGTCCTGTTCTCCGTTCCGCGTACCCATCGCAAGGCTGGCGGCAGCACAGGCAGCGATCAACGAAGCGGCGAAATAAAAATACAAAGGCGAATGGAAAGAAAGATAGAAAGCGGAAGGTGTCTGGCTTTGAAAGTCAGGCACCTTCATCGATTCAAAAAAATTTATTGCAAAAGTGGCGGAGACATCATAAAATACAGTTAGGGAAGGCATGAAAAAGCAAATAATAATCATGTACTCATAAAGGAGGTGTTTCTTATGGCAACTTCAAGCATCACGAAAAATTTTGTCATTTCCGGCAAGGAGCAGGTGGAGATGTTTGCTGATGCAATTGAAGCGTCTGCTAATGACCGCCCAATCCGTGTTCCTGTGGCTGCAAGGTTTGTAAGGAGGGAGTCGGAACTGATAGAGTTTATGGAGAAAAGGGAGAAAGCGAATGGTGGAAACAGATAAATTTTTAGTTACCAATATCCGCCAATACCTTAACAGTGATAATCCAAAACTCGGAGAGGATAAACTGATTCAGGAACTCTCCGAGTTTTCTTGTCCACAAAATGCGGATATTGAACATTTTTTGAAAAAAAGTTCTGATCGCACAGCTTGGCAAAAATTACACAGATGGCAGAAATAAGGAAATTACAGGTGCGGAGCTTCTCGAACTGGCTTGGAATGTTATTGAAGACCTGCAATATATGGGAGTCGGAATGGTAGTATTTTTGGAAGCAAATGACGAAGAAAGCCTGTTGTCATTTTATCAGGACAATAAATTCCGTCAGTT
>CANRIR010000054.1 GCA_947630735.1 uncultured Marvinbryantia sp. | reverse complement strand
TTATGCAGGTTCCAGCAAATCCAAACGCAACCCCGCACGCGCGGGAACTTTTAAACTATCTGTCCGACGTGGCCGGAAGGGGGATCATTACCGGACAGCACACGCAGACGATCCCCATGGAGGAGATCGCCTACATCAAAGACATCACGGGGAAAGAGCCGAAGCTGCGCGGCTTTGAGCTTCTGGCGTACTCGCCCAACATCAACTACGACGACGCGTCGGAGCCCTGCCTCACGGAAATTTATGAGAACCGCGGCACCCTGCAGACCGCCTACGATTGGGCCAAGGGCGGAAACGGCATCGCCACTTTCTCCTTCCACTGGTACTCCCCAATCGGCGGCCGGGACAAGAGTTTCTACGCCGAGCACACGGATTTTGACGCCACGCGCATCCTCAAGGAGGGCACGCCGGAGCGGGCCGCCTTCTACCACGACATGGACGTGATCGCGGAACATTTAAAACCGTTTCTGGAGGCCGATATTCCCATCCTCTGGCGGCCGTTCCACGAGTCGGACGGCACCTGGTTCTGGTGGGGCGCTAAGGGCGTGGAAACCGCCTGCGAGCTGTACAAGCTGATGTACGAGCACTACACGAAAGTGCACCATCTGGACAACCTTCTGTGGGTGTGGAACGCCATCGGCTGCTACCCCGGAGACGACTGCGTGGACGTGGTTTCCTCGGACATCTATCTTCCGGAGTACGCCCCCACCGACTATGCGGAGGATTATAAAAAACTTGTCGCCGCAACTTCCACCAAAAAAGTGGCCGCCCTTGCAGAGATCGGCTACCTGCCGGATCTTTCCCTTCTGGAAAAATCCCGTGTTCCCTGGGCCTACTATATGACCTGGTCCAAGGAATTCTGCATCGGCGAACAGCACAACACCAACGAGCGTCTGCGGGCAGTATATGAGAGCAGCTATGCCATTACCGCGGATCGCTAGACGCGGCACAGGAGGGGACATCACATGAAACTGCAGCAGCTTTTGAGTCTGACCCGCAAGGCAGTGGATGAATTTCAGATGATCCAGGAGGGGGACCGCATTGCCGTCGGCATTTCCGGCGGCAAGGACAGTCTCGCCCTCCTGTACGCCCTTCAGGGTCTGCGGCGCTTCTATCCGAATCACTTCGAGCTGGAAGCCGTCACCGTGGACCTGGGCTATCCCGGGTTCGACCTCACCCGCATCAAGGAGCTCTGCCGCAGTCTGGAAGTGCCCTACACGGTGGTAAAGACCGAGATCGCGCCCATCATTTTCGATGAGCGCAAAGAGACGAATCCCTGTTCCCTGTGCGCCAAAATGCGCAAGGGAGCCCTGAACAACGCCGTAAAAGAGCGCGGCTGCAACAAGGTGGCTTATGCGCACCACCGCGACGATGTGGTGGAGACCATGCTGCTGTCGCTGATCTTCGAGGGGCGTTTTCACACGTTTTCGCCGGTCACTTACCTGGACCGCATGGATCTGACCGTCATCCGCCCGCTGCTCTTTGTCAGCGAGGCCGACGTGATCGGATTTCAAAATAAATACCGCCTGCCGGTGGAGAAAAGCCCCTGTCCGGCAGACGGCCACACAAAACGTCAGGATGCAAAGGATCTGCTGCGCGAGCTGAACCTGAAATATCCAGGCGTGAAAGAGCGCATGTTCAGCGCCATCCTGAGCGCGATGCCCGGATGGCAGAACCGCGTGCAGCGCTGAATCATTTTTTCCCGCGGCACGGCAATCCGCGCACAGCGCTGAATCCGTTTTCCCCGCGGCACGGCGATCCGCGCGCAGTATTAGATCAATTTTTCACGCGGCACGGCGATCCGCACGCTGGTGGGATTGAGCAATATTCCCTTGCTCTCCTGGTTGAGCAGGCCCTTCAGCCTGTCGTAATCCACCGTGATGGCCTGAAAATTCTTCTTCACGTTAAATTTCTGGAACTCGTTGGGATCCGTGCAGACCGGCTGGAACGACGCCCCGTTGGGTAGCTTCAGCACCGGCAGTTTCATATCCTTGATCTGCACCTTCGGGCCGCTTCCCTCGGGCACCTGCACAGGGAACAGCAGCCTGCCGCGCCGCAGGTTCACAAGCATCTCCTCCTCCAGGTCACGCAGGGCGGCCACATCGATCTTCTCTCTTGGAAGCATCCGCTCCTGCGCAAAATAGACGGAAGTGAGCAAAAGCTCCGTGTTCCAGACAGGCTGCTTGTCCTGCGGCAGCTTGGAATAATCCGGCTTGCGCATCAGATCTTCCAAAGCAAACGCCTCACTGTTCTCTCCCCGGTTTTTCAGAACCTCATTTACCCCCATGGGATAAAGGCTCGCGGTGAACGGCAGGAGCTGCCCCTTCTCCAGCTTTATGACCAGAAGCTGCCTATCCTTCTCATCCATCGCGGTCTTTTTGGCCAGCTCCTCGTCCGTGAACATCCAGACCTGGTCGTTGCAGGAATCCGGGTCACAGCAGACATACGGCATATTTGTGGCCCTGCAGAAAAGCACGAAGGCCTGCTCCTTTACGCCCAGCTTTCTGCACAGCTCCTCCTGCTGGGATTCGATCAATTTTTTTAATTGTTCCGGGTTTATATTTGGCATATCTCTGTCCTCTCTTCTCTTGAAAAAAACATCTAAACCGATTATAATACATAATGCTGGTCTTGAACACCATAAAATTTTTAAATTTTTCAGCGGAATTTTCTATGACATAAAAAAATCAAGGGACTCAAACCCTTGATTTTAAAGAGAAAAGGAAAAACAAAACGTGCGTTAGAGGATTCGAACCCCCGACCTTTTGGTCCGTAGCCAAACGCTCTATCCAGCTGAGCTAAACGCACATTGTTCTTTCGAACGAAACTTATTCTACCGCATTGAAAGAAGAATGTCAACCTTTTTTTGCAATTGCAGATGTTAAATTTATATTTTTAGAAGATAGAAGGGACGGATTTAAAAATGGGCACGATCATCAATGTGGCCGCCGTTATTCTGGGCGGCATCGTGGGAAGATTTATCAACGCGGGAGCCATCAAAAAACACGAGGACTCCCTGATGTGCGCCCTGGGGCTTTGCACGCTGTTCATCGGCATCAGCGGCGTGCTGTCGAAAATGCTGGTCATAAACGAGGGGAGCCTGGAGACCAGGGGCACCATGCTGATCATCTTCTCCATGGTCCTGGGAACCCTGGCCGGGGAGATCCTTGGCATTGAAGACCACCTTGCGCATCTGGGCGAGCGCATCAAAAAAGCGGTGGGCGCAAGCCACGATGCGCGCTTTGTGGAGAGTTTCATGGCGAATATGCTGGTCATCTGCATAGGTGCCATGGCCATCATCGGCTCCCTGCAGGACGGCCTTACCGGCGATTTCTCCATGCTGGCGGCAAAGTCCGCCCTGGACTGCGTGATCACGCTCATCTTTGCCTCCACCATGGGCATCGGTGCCGCGTTTGCGGCCATCCCGCTCGGGATCTATCAGGGAAGCATTACCCTGCTGGCCCGCTTTATCGAGCCGTTTCTCTCCACAGCCCTCATCAGCGACCTCTCCCTGATGGGCTCCGTGCTGATCACGGGCGTGGGGATCAACCTCATTTTCAACAAGGGCATCCGTCTGGCAAACATGCTGCCCGCCATTCTGGGCCCGCTTATCTACCATCTGGTCATCCTGCCGCTTCTCTAGGGGGAACCGTTTTATGAAGATCACAGCCGTCATCGCCGAATACAACCCTCTGCACAAAGGGCACGCCTATCATCTGCGGGAAGCCAGACGCCTTTCGGGCGCGGACTTCCTGCTGGTTGTGATGAGCGGAAATTTTGTGCAGCGCGGCGAGCCCGCCGTGATGGACAAATACCTGCGCGCAGAGGCCGCGCTCCTGTGCGGGGCGGATCTGGTGCTGGAGCTTCCGGTTCCCTTCGCCTGCGCAAGCGCGGAAAAATTTGCCGCCGGGGCCGTGGATCTGCTGAACGGCCTGGGCTGCGTGGACACGCTCTGCTTCGGCAGCGAGAGCGGCGACCTCTCCTCCCTGGACGATCTGGCCGGCATCCTTGCGGACGAACCCCCGCGCTACCAAAACGCCCTGAAAAGCGCTCTGAAGACCGGGCTGTCCTTTCCGAAGGCCCGGGAGTACGCCCTCTCACAATGCCTTCCGGAAACAGCTTCCCTTCTGCGGCTCCCCAACGATATTCTGGCCGTGGAGTATCTGAAAGCCCTGAAAAGAACCAAAAGCTCCATCCGGCCTCTGGCCGTCCAACGTCTGGGCGACTACCGTGAAACCGCTCTGGACGCGCCCTTTTCTTCCGCGCTTGCCCTGCGAAAGGCCCTGTCAGAGAGCCGCGCGGGATCGTCCGCCCCTGTGCCGGACGCCGTTTTGTCCTGTATTCCAAACGAGGCGAGAACACTGTTCTGCGAAAACTATGGGCGTCTCTTTCCCATATTCCCGAACGATCTCTCCCCCATGCTCCACTACCGCCTTCTGCAGGCGTCCGGCTGGGAGGAGTTCGCCCGGTGCGCGGACGTCCCCGAGGAGCTCGCCCGCCGGATCTATCGGGAGCGGTTCGCCTTTACCGATCTGGACGCCTTCACGGATCTGGTCCACACGAAGAACCGGACCAAAACCCAGGTGCGCCGCGCCCTTCTGCACATTCTCTTAGACCTTCCAGACCTTTCCAAAAATCTGCCTGCAAGCCGCGAGGGACAGTGCTTTTACGCGCGCATACTGGGGCTTCAAAGATCCGCCCAGCCTCTTTTGGGCGAGATCAAAAAACACGGCCGTCTGCCGCTTCTCTCCAAGCCTGCAGACGCCCGTGCCGTACTTTCTTCTCCAAATGGGGCTTTCTTTGCAAAGCGCTCCGACGCGCTCACCTTCTTTGAGACAGACATGCGCTGTTCCCAGCTCTACCAGGCGGCCGTCACCGCGAAATTCGGGCAGCCTGCCGCCAGCGAGAGCGCCCACCCGCTCCTCGTGCTGCCCGACGCAAAAACCTTTTCCCAGTCTAATTCTTAAAGCTGTGGATGGGCGCGGGTATGCGGCCCTTCCGGTTCACAAACTCCGCGCAGGAGAACCGGTTGACCGGCATGATGGGCGCATGGCCCAAAAGTCCGCCGAACTCCACATTCTCCCCAACCGTCTTTCCGATGACCGGTATGAGGCGCACCGCCGTGGTCTTCTGGTTGACCATGCCGATGGCCATTTCGTCCGCAATAATGCCGGACAGAGTTGTGGCCGGCGTATCCCCCGGCACCGCGATCATGTCCAGGCCGACGGAGCAGACGCAGGTCATGGCCTCCAGCTTTTCCAGCGTCAGCGCTCCCGCCGTCACGGAGTCGATCATCCCCTGGTCTTCGCTTACCGGGATGAACGCGCCGCTTAATCCGCCCACGTAGGAGGAAGCCATCACGCCGCCTTTTTTTACCTGATCGTTCAAAAGCGCCAGCGCCGCCGTGGTGCCCGGCGCGCCCGCGTATTCCAATCCGATCTCGCAGAGGATATCCGCCACGCTGTCCCCCACCGCCGGTGTGGGCGCAAGGGAAAGATCGATGATGCCGAAGGGGATGCCGAGCCGCTGGGACGCCTCCTGTGCCACCAGCTGGCCCACGCGCGTCACTTTAAACGCCGTCTTCTTGATGGTCTCGCAGAGCTCCTCAAAGCCCTTCCCGCGCACCTTTTCCAGCGCCCGCTTCACCACGCCGGGCCCGCTCACGCCCACGTTGATGACCGCGTCCGCCTCCGTGACGCCGTGAAACGCCCCCGCCATAAAGGGATTGTCGTCCGGCGCATTGCAGAACACCACCAGTTTCGCGCAGCCCAGGGAGTCCCGCTCTTTGGTAAGTTCTGCCGTCTGCAGGATCACATCGCCCAGCAGGCGCACTGCATCCATATCGATGCCGCACTTTGTGGAACCCACGTTCACGGAACTGCACACGCACTCCGTCTGCGCCAGGGCCTGCGGGATAGAGCGGATCAAAAGCTCGTCGCCCGCCGTCATGCCCTTGCTCACAAGGGCGGAATACCCGCCGATAAAATTCACGCCCACCTGCTGCGCGGCCCGGTCCAGGGTCTGCGCCAGGGTCACATAATCCTCCGGCGTCCTGCACGCGCCCGCACCCACCAGGGAGATGGGCGTCACGGAGATGCGCTTGTTGACAATGGGAATCCCGTATTCCCGCTCGATCTCCTGCCCCGTCCCAACCAGGTTCTGCGCCAGCGCGGTAATCTTGTCGTAGATTTTTTCATTCAGCTTCGCGAGATCCGAATCCACGCAGTCCAGCAGGCTGATGCCCAGTGTGATGGTGCGCACGTCCAGATTCTCCTGCTGGATCATCTTGTTTGTCTCATTTACCTCGAATATATTGATCATCGTACTCTCCACTCATCCCATCTATTTTACAGGCGGTGCATCATGTTGAAGATATCCTCGTGCTGGCACAGGATCACCACGCCGATCTCTTCCCCCAGCGCCTTCAGCTGTGCGGACAGCTCCCCAAATTCCCGGGTGGAGGCGGAAGTGTCCGCCACCATCATCATGTTAAAGAAACCGTCCACGATGGTCTGCGAGATGTCCAGGATGTTCACATTGTTTTCCGCCAGGAACGTGCACACCTTTGCGATGATGCCCACCGTGTCCTTTCCCACTACCGTAATGATCGTTTTTTTCATGTTCTGTCAGCTCCTTTTTGGAAGATGATATGGGGGACGGACGCGCATCCGCCCCGGGGCCTTAAAATGACACCGGGCAGGACGCCATATCGCGCCGCGCCACCTCGATGCGGAAATCCTCCGCGCGGTAGGGATTGTCCCCCTGGTTGACCTCGCCGCACACCGTCTCATACGCCAGCGGGCCGTAATTGTTTTCCAGGCTCAGATGGCCCAGATAAATACATTTCATGTTGTCGTGCAGGATCCGGCACAGAAGCCGCCCCGCGTTCTCATTGGAGAGATGCCCGTGGCTGCTCAGGATCCTCTGTTTCAGGTAATACGGATAGCTTCCCGCCTGCAGCATGCGCACATCGTGGTTCGCCTCCAGAAGAACCGCGTCCAGTCCCTGCAGGTGCTGGATGGTATAATCCGTATAGATGCCCAGATCCGTCACCACCGCGGCGGATCTGTTCTGCGCGTTCACGCGGTAGGCCACCGGCTGCGCCGCGTCGTGGGACGTCTCGAAGGGCTCGATCTGCATGTCGCCGATCCAGAACGGCTCGTCCGGGCAGATCTCGCGGTAGAGTCCGCCGTCGATCTTTCCCAGGGACGCGCACCCGCGCACCGCGTCTAAGGTTCCCTTTGTCCCGTAAATGGGCACGCCCAGCTTTCTCGCCAGCACCCCGATCCCGCGGATATGGTCCGAATGCTCGTGCGTGACCAAAATGCCGTCTATGTCCTTCAGGGTCCTGCCTATGGTTTCCAGCCCGCTCTGGGCCAGCTTTGCGCTGACGCCCGCGTCGATGAGGACGCTTGTCTGGTCCGTGCCCACATAGATGCAGTTGCCGCTGCTCCCGCTGGCCAAACTACACAAATCCATGTTCTCTCAGTCCTTTATCTATCTGTTCGTAAGTATTTTCCAGGATATCGCCGCTGTTGTCAACCACAAACTGACAGCCGGCGCGAAATTCTTCCTCCGTCTTCTGATTCTCCAGAATCTGCCGCATCTTTTCCCTGGAATAGCCGCGTGACGCCGAAAGCCGCCGGAAGCGCACTTCCTCCTCCACATGGATATACCAGATCTCATCGCAGATCTCGTCGTAATGGTCCTCCAAAAGAAGCGCGGCCTCCAGCACAAGGAACGGCGCGGTGTCCGATTTCTCCCTGATCCACGCCCGCACGGCGTCCTTCACGCGCGGGTGCACAATGCCGTTTAGCAGCCGCACCTTCTTCGCGTCCCAGAACGTGCACGCATAGAGCTTCCGGCGGTCGATGCGGCCGTCCGCACCCAGGATGTTCTCCCCGAAAGCCTCCAATAACGGGCAAAAGCACACGCCGCCCGGCTCCATCAGCTCATGCGCCGCAAGATCCAGCTGCAGCACCGGCGCGCAATATTTTTCCTGCAGGTAGGCGAGCACCGTGCTCTTGCCCGCACCCACGCCCCCCGTGATCCCCAGAACCTTAGTGCGCCTCATACCAGCTTGCACCCTCATTCATATCAATCTCCATGGCGACTTTCAGGTGCACGGCGTTGACCATCTCCTCCCGCAGGATCTGCTTCACATCCTGCGCCTCCGCGGGATCCGCCTCGATGAGGAGCTCATCGTGCACCTGCAGGATCAGGCGCGATCTTTTCTTTTCCGCCTTCAGCCTCTCATTTACCCGCACCATGGCGATCTTGATGATGTCCGCCGCCGTACCCTGTATGGGGGAATTCATGGCCACGCGCTCCCCGAAAGACCGCTGCATGAAATTGCTGGAGGACAGCTCCGGCACCGGGCGTCTCCTGTGAAACAGCGTGCAGACAAACCCGTTCTCCTTCGCTTCCTTTACCGATCTGTCCAAAAACTCCTTGACCTTCGGATAGGTCTGGAAATATTTCTCGATGTAATCCCCGGCCTCCTTCACGCTGATGTGAAGATCCTCGCTCAGGCCGAAAGCGCTGATGCCGTAGACGATGCCGAAGTTTACCGCCTTCGCGTTCCGCCGCTGCAGGGCGGTCACTTCGTCGAAGGGCACGTGGAATACCTGGGACGCCGTGGTCCGGTGGATGTCCGCGTTCCCGGCAAAGGCGGCGATCATCGTCTCGTCCCCCGAGAGCGCGGCCAGCACGCGCAGCTCGATCTGAGAATAATCCGCGTCGATCAGCACGCAGCCCTCCTTCGCGATGAACACCTTGCGCAGCAGCCTCCCCAGCTCCGTGCGGATGGGGATGTTCTGCAGGTTAGGGTCCGTGCTGCTGATGCGCCCCGTGGCCGTGATGGTCTGGTTGAACTTTCCGTGGATGCGCCCGTCCTGCGCGATAAAATTGGCGAGGCCGTCCGCGTAGGTGGATTTCAGCTTCGCGAGCTGGCGGTATTCCAGAATGTGCGAGACGATGGCGTACTCCCCGGCCAGCTTCTCCAGCACATCCGCCGCCGTGGAAAAGCCGCTCTTGGTCTTTTTCCCTCCCGGCAGCTTCAGTTTTTCAAACAGGATAACGCCCAGCTGCTTGGGGGAATTGATGTTGAAGGTCTCCCCCGCCTCCTCACAGATCTGCTGCTCCAGCTGCGCGATCCGCACCTGCAGCTCGCTGCCGTACGCCTTCAGCTCATCGGCGTTCACGCGGATGCCCGCCTGTTCCATGTCGAAGAGCGTGTAGACCAGGGGCATCTCCACCGTCTCATATAAGTCTTTCATCTGCAGGTTCGAAAGCTGCTCCAGCATGGAGGGAGCGGCCGCCAGAGCCGCCAGGGCGTGACAGCACGCCAGGCGCACCGCCTTCTCCTCCTGGTCGGCAAACGCCTGTCCCCAGGAGAGCTTTCCGGTCAGCTCCTGCCTTGCAGGGAGCAGCATCCCCGCAAAATCCTTTGCGACGTCCTCATAGGGGTACTGCCCCTTCAGAGGGTTGATCAGGTACGCGCCGATGGCCACGTCCAGCACATTTTTTCTGTTCTCTGGCAGAAAGTGCGCAAGCTGTGTTTTTAAATCCACCGTGCAGCGCATGCCCTCCCCCGCGCAGACCGCTTGAAGCTCCGAGAGCAGCCAGTCTTTTTGCAGAAAGCCCTCCGCTTTGAAAAAGAAGAGCTTTCCCTGCGGCAAAGCCAGGGCCGCGCCGTAGAAGCCCTCCGCATCCGCGCAGACAAAAAAGCCGATCTCGGGCGCTTTCGCGGCGTCCGCGAAGATCTGCTGTGCCTCCCCGAGCTGCGTGACCACGCGGGCATTTTCACACGCGTCTTTTCCCGGCTTCTCTCGGGAAAACCGGGCAAGCAGATTCTTAAATTCCAGCCTCCGGCAGATCTCATACGCCTCCGGCGTAAACAGATCCCCCATGCGGGCCTTTTCCAGATCTAAAACGAAGGGGCTCTCGGTGTTGATCTTTGCCAGCTTTTTGGAGAGCTGCGCCAGATCGTAGTGATCCCGCAGGGATTCCTTCGCCTTGTTGGGCCTGATCTCCTCCACGTGGGCGTATGCGTTCTCTATGGAGCCGTACTGCGCGATGATCTTGCCCGCCGTCTTCTCCCCCACCCCGGGGATCCCGGGGATATTGTCGGAGGCGTCGCCCATCAGGGCCTTCAGATCCACGATCTGCGGCGGCGTGACCATATATTTGTCGATCACCTGCTGTGTGTTGTAATCCTCCACCTCCGTACCGCCCTGCCTGGTCTTGGGGATGCGGATGCGGATCCTGTCCGTGGCAAGCTGCAGAAGATCCCGGTCGCCCGAGATGACGGAGACCGTCAGCCCGTCCGCCTCCGCCTTCTTTGCCGCCGTTCCCAGAAGATCGTCCGCCTCGTAGCCCTCCAGCATCATGAGCGGGACGCCCATGGCCGTCAAAAGCTCCTGCATTACCGGCACCTGCTGGCGCAGCTCCTCCTGCATGGGCTTCCGGGTGCCCTTGTAGGCGCCGTACATTTTGTGCCGGAAGGTGGGCGCGTGCAGATCGAACGCCACGGCAAAATAGTCCGGCTTTTCCTCGTCCAGGATCTTAAACATGATGTTTAAGAACCCGTACACCGCGTTGGTGTGAAGTCCCTGGGAGTTTGTGAGATCCGGCACTCCGTAGTAGGCACGGTTCAGGATGCTGTGCCCGTCTATCAAAACCAATTTTCCCTGCATGATCCTCCTTCCGGGCATTTGATACGCCCGCCCGCATCGTTATTCTAAGACTTCGGACGCCGCCGGCTGGTTTGCCTCCGTCTCCGGCACCGTCACGACAAACTGCCGCTTGCGGTTGGTCTCCCGCTCCGTCTCCTCCGGCACGGCCGAGACCGGCTGCGTCTCCGCTTCTGTGCGGGCCGGGGGATCAGTCTCCGCGGCAAACAGGCTGTACAACGTGGTGCTCTCCAGTGAGCCGCTGATCAGCGCCTGCACCGCCGTGACCACAAGCACAGCCGCCAGAATGCCCGCCAGGGCGGCCAGCAGCCTGCGGTAGAACCGCATGATATTGTGCTTTCGCACCCTGCTCTCCCGCTGCCGAAGATCGCGCTCCAGCAGTTCTTTCATATCGTAATTATCCTGATCCCGGCTATCGTCGTCCAGCTGTTCCAGGGCATAATAGATCGTAAAATAGACTTCCAGCTCCTCGCTGCAAGCCTTACACCCGCGGACGTGCTCTATAAAGTCCTCCGTCTCGCGGTCCGACAGTTTATGCTCGATATACGGCATGATCATTTGCTGTGCTGATTTACAATCCATGACGCCCTCCACGATTCACTATACCATACCGCGGGAAAAAAAGGAAGGGCTGTATCAAATCTTATGCGTCTGCCACTTCGTGCCGAGAAAGCGGTGTGTGAACAGGGCCGCGCGGAAGATCCAGTCCACCACCATGGCGGCCCAGACGCCCAGGGCCCCCATTCCCATCCGGTAACCCAGGATGAAGCTGAACAGCACTCGAAACGCCAGCATGGAGAAAATGGACACCGCCATGGTGTACCGCACGTCGCTGGCCGCGCGCAGGGCGTTGGGCAGCACAAAGGAGAGCGGCCAGATGAACATGGCGCTGAAATTGTGGATCCACACCAGTTTTGTGGCGAGCTCCATGGCCTGCGGGGACACATTGTAGACACGCAACAGCCACGGGAGCAGCAAAAAGATGGAGATGATGGTTACAGACATGATGCAGTAGGTGATCCGGATGAGCTTGGCGGCATAGCGCTTGGCCTCCTGAAAATCCCCGGCCCCCACGCACTGCCCCACCACGGTAATCATGGCAAGGCCCACCGCCTGTCCCGGCAGAATGCCCATGGAATCCAGGTTGTTGGCGATGGCGTTCGCCGCGATCTGCACGGTCCCGAAGTGGGTAATGATGCTGACCACCAGCACGCGCCCCAGCTGGAACAGGCTGTTTTCCAGGCTGCTTGGCACGCCGATATACAAGATCTTTTTAATGAGCATCCAGTCCGGCCGGTACTGCCCGCGCAGGATGTGCAGTTCCTTCTCCGGATTTAACAGAAGGCCCGATATGATCACGCAGGCCAGCATGCGGGAAAACAGCGACGAGATGGCGGCTCCCGCCACGCCCATGTGGAACACGAAGATCAGGATGGCGTTCCCGATGATGTTGACCACGTTCATGATCACAGATATGTACAGCGTGATCCTGGAGTTCCCCATGGAGCGGAAAATGGCCGCGCCGCTGTTGTAGATGGCGAGAAACGGATAGGAAAGTGCCGAGAGCACCAGATATACGAGGGCGCTCTCCATGACGTCCGGCTCGATAGCGCCGAACAGCGTTCTTAAAATGGGCGCGCGCAGCAGGATCGTGAGCGCCATAATGGCCACAGACACCGCCGCGCTCACCAGATAGAGCTGGTTGACCGAGCGGCACGCAAGATCCGTGCGCCGCTTGCCGATATACTGGGATGTGATGACCGCGCCGCCCGTGGCGAGCGCCGCAAAGATATTGATGAGGAGCACGTTTACCATGTCCACCAGCGATACGCCGGACACAGCCGCCTCCCCCACCTGCGATACCATCATGGTGTCCGCCATACCCACGGTAATGGCGAGAAACTGTTCTATGATCAGCGGTATGATCAAACGCCGCAGCTGCTTTCCTGTAAACATACGCTCTCTCCTCCTGCATGGGTCATTTTAGCACATGAGGAGGAATTTGAAAAGACCTGATACAACAAAGCTGGAACGTCAATATCCCCGGCTCAGTTTTTGATCAGGCCCAATCTTATAAAAATACTGTACAGATAACTTGCCCCAAACGTGCCAAGCTTCTTCGGACCGGAAACCACACCGCCGAGCTCTGCCGCCTTCTGATATGCTCTCATCACGGTGGCCCGGGTAATGGATTTTTCCTTGGTGCTGATGAACATCTCTCCGCACCAGCTGCCATTTTTGTCCTTCCTGACGCTGTATGTGAACTCCACACCGCCCGTACCGTTTCTGCCGGAAGTTTTGAAAACAGTGCCCTGAAGGCTGGCAATCCTGTCCCAGAGCAGAGCTTCAGCTTCCTTGTCATCCAGGCACGGCTGTCTGCCGGTTGCTTTCTCCATAATACCTCCCAGTTTTTTGTCGATCCATACGGCTTTGCCGGCCGGTCACTGCGCTTTCCATTCTCACGCTTTATGCGCAGTTTCCCTACGACAGCATCAGCTGCACCCGCTCCACCGGGATCTCCAGGATCCCGGCGATCTCTTCTGCTTCTTTCCCCTGCTTTTGGAGCTTTATGGCCTCTTTCGTCAACTCTATGCCGATCTCTATGCCGCGCTTCTCAGCTTCCTCAGCCGCTTCTTCCCTCTGCACCGCGATGTCCATGTCGTAGTCATATTCCGCCATCAGCATATTGACCACCTCACCGCCTTTCCGCCTCAGATACTCTGCAAGGATCCCCTTCGAGATGCACTCCCGCACCGCCTCTTCAAGCGCATTCTTATTCAATGGCTTGATCAGGGATCTTTTAGCAGAAGAGAAATTCATCCAAGTCTTGTAGTGCTGCTTTTAACTCCGGCTCCAAACTGCAAAGCAAACCTGTGAAGGCCACGATGTTCTTCACAATCTCCCGCTGTATGCGCAGTTTCCCTACGACAGCATCAGCTGCACCCGCTCCACCGGAATCTCCAGGATTCCGGCGATCTCTTCTGCTTCTTTCCCCTGCTTTTGGAGCTTTATGGCCTCTTTCGTCAACTCTATGCCACGCTTTTCGCCGATTTCTATGCCACGTGCTTCGCCACGCTTCTCACCTATCTCTTCCGCTTCTTCTCTCTGCACCGCGATGTCCATGTCGTAGTCATATTCCGCCATCAGCATATTGACCACCTCACTGCCTTTCCGCCTCAAATA
>CANRIR010000053.1 GCA_947630735.1 uncultured Marvinbryantia sp. | reverse complement strand
TTGCTCAAAAAAGACTGCGCGCAAAAAAATGTCCCAGAATGGCAGACTTCAGTCTGACAGTCGGGGACATTTTAGCGAGTGTCCTTTCTGGTAAGAACAGGAATCGTGTCACCCCAAAACAGTCCATCCCGCCCGGTCGACTGTCGCGGTTCAACTGTACTTGCTCAAAAAAGACTGCGCGCAAAAAAATGTCCCAGAATGGCAGACTTCAGTCTGACAGTCGGGGACATTTTAGCGTGTTGTCTTTTTTGGCAAGAACAGGAACCGCGGCAGCTGACCGGGCGTAGCATAGTTGGCTGCCACGCGTCCTGTCTTACCCCTTCTTCTTGCCCAGATAAGCCGCCTTAATCGACTCATCCTCCAGCAGATCTTTCCCGGCACCCTGCATCGTAATGTGGCCGGTCTCCATCACATAGGCCAGATCCGCCGCGTGCAGAGCCATATTCGCGTTCTGCTCGATCAGCAGGATCGTCACGCCCTGCTTATTGATCTCGCGGATAATATCAAAGATGCCCTGCACAATGATGGGGGCGAGGCCGAGGGACGGCTCATCCATCATCATCAGCTTCGGGCGGCTCATGAGCGCCCGGGCCACGGCCAGCATCTGCTGTTCGCCTCCGGAGAGCGTACCGGCCAGCTGCCAGCTGCGCTCCTTCAGGCGCGGGAACAGATCATACACCCAGTTGATGTCGTCCTCCAGAGAATCCCTGCGCAGATACGCGCCGATCCGGATATTTTCCAGCACAGTCATATCCGGGAACACATGGCGTCCCTCGGGAACCAGCGTGATGCCCTGCGCGATGATCGCGGAAGTGTCCGTCCCGGTAATATCCTTCCCCAAAAACGAAATGCTTCCGCTCTCCGGTTTTTTCAGCCCGGCGATGGTGCGCAGAGTCGTGCTTTTCCCGGCGCCGTTGGCCCCGATCAGAGTCACGATCGATTTTTCCGGCACCTCAAAAGAAATGCCCTTCACGGCTTCAATGCCGCCGTAATTTACTTTCAAATCATTAATCTTCAGCATCGTGCGACACCCCCAAATATGCTTCGATGACACGGTCGTTGTTCTGAATCTCATCCGGCGTGCCCTGTGCGATCAGGCGGCCGAAGTCCAGCACATAGATGCGGTCGGAGATCTCCATGACCAGATCCATGTGGTGCTCGATCATAAAGACAGACAAATGATAATCTTTTCGGATCTGCGCGATGAACTCCGTCAGCTCCATGGTCTCCTGCGGGTTCATGCCGGCGGCCGGTTCATCCAGCAAGAGCAGGGACGGGCCGGTGGCCAGGGCGCGCGCGATCTCCAGGCGGCGCTGCAGGCCGTAGGGCAGGGACGACGCGATCTCATCTTTATACTGCGCCAGGTTCTGCTCCTCCAGAAGTTCCATGGACTCCCTGCGCATGCGCGCCTCCTCCGCGCGGTTCAGGCGCAGGGTGGCGGAGAACACATTCTGTTTCGCGCGCATGTGTTTGGCGATCAGCACATTCTCAAACACCGTCAGGTTGCCGAACAGCCGGATATTCTGGAAAGTCCGGGCAATGCCCATCTTGGTGATCTCGTCCGGGGTCTTGATGAGCGGCTTCACGTCCACCGCGGGCACATCCCCGGCGTAGAGCTTCTTCATTTTGCCCTGCGGGGAATTGCGCAAGATCGTCTCCCCGTGGAAAGAGACCTCCCCGAAGGTGGGGGCGTAGATGCCGGTCACACAGTTGAACGCAGTGGTCTTTCCGGCACCGTTGGGGCCGATGAGGGCCACGATCTCATTTTCATTCACATCCAGCGTGAGGCCGTTCACGGCCACCACGCCGCCGAACTGCATGGTAATCGTCTCCATGTGCAGCACATTGTTCGCCATCACGCTTCACCTCCCGCCTGTTTCTTCTTTTTTCGCCGGAACAGCCCGAACAGATTGTCCCAGGTAAACTCGCTGGTGCCCATGATGCCGCGCCGCCAGAAGAGCACGACGATCATCAGAAGTACGGAGTAGATAACCATGCGGAAACCGGTGCGGAACAGAGGGATCTGCACGCCGCCGATGCTCAGCGGCTCGTCGAAGAAGCGCAGCCACTCCTGGCCGCCGTTGATCAGGAAGGAGCCGATGATGGAGCCGGTCACGCTGCCGATGCCGCCCAGAACCACGATCAGAAGAATGTTGTAGGTCAGGGTAACCTGGAAGGTCTTGGTGTCGATGGAGCGCATATAGATGGCCAGAAGCCCGCCCGCGATCCCGGTAAAGAACGAGGAGATCACAAAGGCCAGCTCCTTGTGGCGGAACAGGTTGATGCCCATGGATTCCGCCGCCACATCATCCTCGCGGATGGCCTTGAAGGCGCGCCCGTAGGAGGAGTTGATGAGAAGCACCATCAGCAGGATGCACACCGCGGCGATCACGCACGGCACAAAGATGTTTGAGAAGGCCGGGATGTTGTTCAGACCGAAGGATCCGTTCGTGATGGTATTCATGGCCGGGGACGCCAGGAAGGCGCGGATGATCTCCGCAAAGCCCAGCGTAGCGATGGCCAGGTAATCGCTCTTTAAGCGCAGGATCGGAATACCGATCAGGGCCGCGAACAGCGCCGCCACCAGGCCGCCCAGGATCAGGGCCGGCAGCATGGGCAGGTGCACATTCTCCAGCCACGGCGCGATGCCGTTCAGATAGTAGACGTTGGCGCGCAGCTCCACCGGGATCGTCAGGATGCCGGTCACGTAAGCGCCCAGGGCCATAAAGCCCGCCTGGCCCAGGGAGAACAGGCCGGTAAAGCCGGTCAGCATGTTCATGGCGACGGCCACTACCGCGTAGATGGCGGAGCGCTCGATGATGGAGATGGCGTAGGAATGATTGGAGGAATCCGCCTGCAGCCATGCCAGGATGCCGCCCGCAGCGGCGAGCAGCAGAACACTCAACAGAATATCTCTTATCTTTTTCTTACTCATAGCAGCTCACCTCTCAGACTTTGTCGGTCACCGCTTCACCGAACAGGCCGGTGGGGCGTACCAGAAGAACGACGATCAGCAGCAGGAACGTGAATGCGTCCGAATAGGTGGAGTAGCCGAAGGCCACCAGCAGCGTCTCGCAGATGCCGATGACAAAGCCGCCCACCACAGCGCCCGGGATGGAACCGATTCCGCCGAACACCGCGGCCACGAAGCATTTCAGGCCCGGCAGGGAACCGGAGAACGGGTAGACCGTCATGCGGTCGGTAAAGTAGAGGATAGAGCCCACCGCTGCCAGGAGGCTGCCGATGACGAAAGTCATGGAGATGGTGGTGTCCACCTTGATGCCCATGAGGCGGGCCGTCTCTGTGTCCTTGGACACGGCGCGCATCGCCATGCCGATCTTCGTGTGGTTGATCAGCTGGATCAGCACGATGACCAGCACCACAGTCAGGACGGGGGTAACCAGGGTTACCAGCGAGGCGGAGATCTCTCCGAACTGGAAGATCTTCTTCAGGAACGGAACCTCCGGGTAGGACTTCGGCAGGGCGGTAAACAGATAGGTCGCCAGGTTCTGCAGCAGATAGCTGACGCCGATGGCGGAGATCATAATGGACATCCTGGGAGCGGAGCGCAGGGGTTTGTAGGCCGCCTTCTCAATCAGGACGCCCAGGGCGATCGTGGCGATCAGCGTGATCGGGATGGAGATAAACCATGGAAAGGACGCCATGGCAAAGATCATAAAATAGCCGGCCATCATAAAAATGTCGCCATGGGCAAAATTAATCAGACGGAGGATTCCGTAGACCATGGTGTATCCAATGGCGATCAGGGCATAAGCGCCGCCCAGGGAGATGCCGGTCAGCATATGTTGTATGAGAGTCGTTGCACTCATTGGGTAAGCCTCCTGTAATAAACTGAAAAACGAGGGCGAAGGATCAGCTCCGCCCTCTTGTCAAAACTATGTTATCGCCGGTTTACTGTACGGTTACCGTCTTCAGGAAGGAGAACGCGCCGTCTTTCACAATGTCGATGTAGGCGGTATCCTTCTCGGCGTCGCCGATCTCGTCGAACACGATGTGGCCGGTCACGCCGTCAGCCTCGATTGCCGCCAGGGCATCGCGGATCGCGGAACCCTCGGTGGACTGCGCAGCCTCGATGGCGTCCAGGATCACATTGTATGCGTCATAGGCCAGAGCGGTGTTGCCCACGATGGAGTCGTTGCCGCCGTTGCGATCGATGCGCGCGCTGTCGGCGTTCAGCCACTCTTTGTAGCCGGTTACAAAGTTCACGGTAGCTTCGCTGGAATCGTCCGCCTCATCGAAGAAGGTGGAGCAGACCATGCCCTCCGCATAGTCGGCACCCGCGTTGTCGATGATGGTGGTGTTGTACCAGGTGTCGCCCGCCATGATGGGAACTTCCAGGCCAAGCTCACGCGCCTGCTTGATGATGAGCGGGGCGACTGTGATGGAAGACGGAGCGAAGATTGCTTCCGCGCCGGATGCCTTTACTTCTGTGAGGATTGCCTTAAAGTCGGACTGGTTGGTCTGGAACTGCTGCTCGGTTGCGATCTCGCCGCCCAGGCTCTTGAACTGGTTCTTGAAGAACGCCGCAAGGCCGGTGGAGTAGTCGTCGCCCAGCTGCTCGATGGTGGCCACCTTCGTGTAACCCTCATCGAACGCGTACTGCGCCATAACGCTGCCCTGGAACGGATCCAGGAAGCACACGCGGAAATAGAAGTCGTTGCCTGTGGTTACCTGCGGGTTGGTGCAGGAAGCGCCCACTGCCGGGATCTGCGCGTCCGCGAAGATGGGGCCTGCGGCGATGGCGCACGCGGAACCGTATGTACCGATGATGGCGGAGCAGCCGTCCGCAACCAGTTTCTGCGCGGCGGTAACGGCCTCTGTCTTATCGGACTTGTTGTCCACCTCGTCCAGCACCACGGTGTACTCCGTGCCGTCGATGGTAACGGTGGGTCTCATCTCATTTGCGTAGCGGATGCCCTGGAGCTCCTGGATACCGCCGCCGCCGTTCTCGCCCGTCTGCGGCTCGAACACGCCGATGGTAATCTCATTGTCTGCGGCGAAGCCGACGGTGCCGAGCATAGATACGCTCATGGCGGTCACAGCCGCGATCGATACAAATTTTTTCAAGTTCATTTTCTCCTCCTTCTTGCGCCCTGTCCGCTGCCGCGAATGCGGGACGCACAGTTTATTTGTGTTTTCAAGGAAAGACAAGTGTCGGCCCGTGAAAAACATCTTCCTTTATTATAGCAGAAGAATCGGAAATTTCAAGAATTTTGTGAAAAAGAGGCATGAAAAAAACGCATCGGCCAAATGTAGGAATTGCATTTTGGCGGGAAACAGGGTAAGATATTTGCAAAAGCGCGGCGCGTTCGGCGCTGTTGTTTGCAAGAGAAGGGAGAGCTGGCCGATGCTGATTCTGAAAGGCGGGCGTGTGCTGGACCCCGCCAGCGGGTTCGACGGGAAGGCGGATGTGTTTATCGGGGACGGAAAAATCCTGCAGATCGGCGGGACCCGGGAACTGTCCGGGACAGACGAGGTGCTGAACGTGGAGGGGTTCGCGGTTGCGCCGGGCCTTGTGGACACCCATGTGCATTTCCGCGACCCGGGGTTTACTTATAAAGAAGATATTTACACGGGGGCGTCCGCGGCCGCAGCGGGAGGGTTTACCTCGGTGGTGTGCATGGCGAACACCAGCCCCGCGGCGGACAACCCGGAGACTTTGCAGTACATCGCCGAGAAGGCGGCGAAGGCGAAGATCCATGTGTACCAGGCGGCGGCAGTGACCAAAGGCCTGAAGGGCCGGGAGCTGACGGATTTTGCGGCGCTGCGGAAGGCGGGCGCGGCGGGCTTTACGGACGACGGCATCCCCATCTGCGACGCCGCTCTTCTGGAGGAGGCCATGATGGAGGCGGCGCGCCTCGGCGTGCCCGTCAGCCTGCACGAAGAGGATCCGTCCATGATCGCGCGGCCGGGCGTGAACCGGGGGCGCGTTTCGGCCCTTCTGGATTACGGCGGAGCCCCGGCGGAGTCGGAGTATACCCTGGCGGAGCGGGACTGCGGGATCGCCCTGCGGACCAGGGCCGAGGTGGTCATCCAGCACATCAGCGCGGCCAGGACGGTGGACGTCGTGCGCGATTACTGGCACCGGGGCGCGAAGGTTCACGGCGAGGTCACGCCCCAGCACTTTTCCCTCACGGAGGAGATCGTGCTGCAAAAAGGCAGCCTTGCCCGGGTAAACCCGCCCATCCGCACGCAGGAGGACCGGCTGGCGCTGATCGAGGGGCTGCGGGACGGCACCCTGGACATCATCGCCACGGACCACGCGCCCCACAGCCGCGAGGAGAAAGCGCGGGACATCAAGGACGCGCCCAGCGGCATGATCGGGCTGGAGACGTCGCTGGCCCTCGGCATCACGAACCTGGTGCTGCCGGGGCACCTGACCCTTCTGGAGCTTCTGGAAAAGATGACGGTAAACCCGGCCAGGCTCTACCGCCTGCCTGCGGGCACGCTCTCGCAGGGGGCACCCGCGGACGTCACGGTGTTCGACCCGGACGAGGAATGGACGGTGGAAGACCGCTTCTATTCAAAATCCAACAACTCGCCCTTCATCGGGCAGCGGCTTACCGGAAAGGTAAAATACACCGTCTGCGGCGGCCGCGTGGTGTATGAGGGGTAGGAGCATCAGCCGCGCCGCCCGGCGATCGGACGGCGATCAGAGAAAGGAGAGGCAGCACAAGGCTGCGGGAGACTATGGCAAAGATACTGGGCAACAGGGCGCTGGGAGAGAATTTTTATCTTCTCACCGCGGAACAGGAAAACAGCGCAAGGCGGGGGCAGTTCTACATGCTGCGCGCCTGGGAGCACTATCCGGTGCTCAGCCGTCCCATCAGCGTGTTCGACGCGGACGGCGGTACGGTCAGCTTTTTGTATAAGGTGGTGGGAAAGGGCACGGAGCTTTTTTCCACTCTGAAAGAGGGGCAGGAGATCACGCTGGACGGCCCCCATGGAAACGGGTTCCCGGCCCTGCCGGACAAGCGCCGCATCGCATTGGTGGGCGGCGGCGTGGGCATCGCGCCCCTCTATCTGGCGGCCAGAACCTACAAGGAGGAAAATCCCGCCTGCACGGTGGATCTGTACCTGGGGTTCAGCGGACAGCCGGTGCTGACCCGGGAGTTTGAGGCGGTGGCGGACGGCACGACGGTCAACGTGGGCGGATTTGTGACCGACGACATCGACCCCTGCGCCTACGACGCCATTCTCGCCTGCGGGCCCACACCCATGATGCGGGCGCTCTACCGGAAGTGCACCAAAAGCGGGGCGAAAGCGCCCCTCTACGTGTCCCTGGAAAACCGCATGGCGTGCGGCATCGGGGCCTGCCTGGTGTGCACCTGCAAGACGGACCTGGGCCGGAAAAAGGTGTGCAAGGACGGACCGGTGTTTTTGGGAAGCGAGGTGTTTGGCGATGAGTGAGAGACTGAAAACCACATTTGCCGGGATCCCCTTCAAAAATCCCGTGGTGCTGGCCAGCGGCACCTGCGGGTTCGGAAGGGAGCTGGACGAATATTTTGACATCGGGCGGCTGGGCGGCATCTGCTCCAAGGGGCTGTTGTCCCATCCCCACGGCGGCAACGAGGGCATCCGCGTGTGGGAGACGCCGAGCGGCGTTTTGAACAGCGTGGGGCTTGAGAACCCCGGCGTGGACGCCTTCATCCGGGACGACCTGGACTGGGTCAACGCGAAGGGCACGGTAAATATTGTGAACCTGGGCGGCCACTCCCTGCAGGACTACCTGGAGGGAGCGGAAAAGCTGAACGGCGCAAAACTGGACATCCTGGAGCTGAACATCTCCTGTCCCAACGTGAAGAGCGGGGGCATGAACTTCGGCACGAAGACGGAGGTGGCAAGGGAGATCGTGCGCGCGGTGCGCGCCGTGTGCCGCCACAAGATGACGGTCAAGCTGTCTCCCAACGCGGAGGACATCGTATCTCTTGCGAGGATGTGCGAGGAGGAGGGGGCGGACGGCGTGTGCCTGGTAAACACCTTCCTCGGCATGGCCATCGACATTCAGAAAAAAGCCCCGGTGTTCCAGAATGTGTACGCGGGCCTCTCCGGCCCGGCCATCAAGCCCATCGCCCTGCGCATGGTGCACCAGGTGGCGAAGGCCGTGCACATCCCGGTGATGGGCCTGGGCGGCATCTCCACCTGGCAGGACGCCGTGGAGTTCATCATGGCGGGGGCGGCCGTGGTGCAGGTGGGGACGGCCACCTTCATGAAGCCGGACGTGAGCATGGATATCATAGACGGCATGGAGCGCTATCTGGAAGAGAACGGCTATGGAAACGTGGAGGAGATACGCGGGATCTTATAAGGAAAACGAAAAGGCCGGGCCGCCTTTGCAGCGCCCGGTCTTTTTGTCATAAGGTTCCGTCTTATTTTTTGCCTTTGGATTTTTCCGCCTTCCCGTTTTTGGCGTTCGCCCCGTTCCCGGCGTTTTTCGCATTCTTGCCGGATCTGCGGAAGCGGGAGAAGAAGCCCTTCTTCTTGGGGGCCGGCTGCTCCAGCGGCCCGCGCACGCCCCGCACGTCGGTTATGTAGATGCCGCTCACGGTGGCCTTCACTTCTTTTTTGACGGGGATCAGGTCGAACACTTTGTTGTCCGCCACCAGGGTCATGATCCTGGGCCCCACCTTCGCCTTTACGATGGGCAGCTTGCTGCGCCGCATCATCTTGGGGGTCTGGTCGATGACCATCTGCGGAAGCCCCGATTCGGTAATCTTCATCATCTTTTTATCTATGACCAGCATGGAGATGTTCTGCTTCATGGCCTCCATCTGCTGCTGCTGCGCCGCCTGCTTCTTCTGCAGACGTCTGCCGAGAAAATACAGGATGCCCAGAATGACCACCAGAACCAGCAGGATGATCAAAAGAATATTAAATACTGACATACGTTCCCTCCTAAAATTTGCTTTTTTTATTCTAGCATCATTTTTCGGAAAGTGCAATGTCAAAAATCCCGGTTTATATTGACTTTTTTGGAGAAACTATGATACAGTAAAAATCGGGGTTTTTGTTTTTGGATCCACAAGAGGAGAGTATCAAAATGAGTACGAGGGAAAGACGTTCAGAAGAAAGAGGCGGCCGTGAAACCGCACAGGGAGGAAAAAGACGCAGGCGGGGCCATGGGCCGGGTACGCTGGTGCTGATTCTTTTGATCCTGCTGGTTCTGGCTGCCATTATTTTTGTACTTCTGGACATGGGAGAACTGACAGAACGGATCCGGGCCCTGCACGGGGGCGTGGATTACACGATCGAGAAAGCACAGGAGCTGGCGGACGCCTACGACTATGACAGCGCTCTGGCTCTGGTGCAGGGAGACAAGCACTACAGCTCCAGCACGCAGCTGCAGGATAAGGCCGTGGAATATGAAGCGGCCAAGGCCGCCATGGAGACGGCGGTGGACGAGGTGCTGGAGGAGGCCAGGGAGCGCACCTGGGAATTTGATTATCAGGGTGCGGCGGATGTCCTGAAGGCCAGCCCGTACTATGACGCCAGTTCCATTCTGAAGAAAAAGGCGTCCGAGTATGAGAAGGCGGAGTCGAGCGGCGGCGCGTCGGACAGGAGCGCGCTGGAGGAGGCCAGGAACCTGGCAGCCATGTATGATTACGACGGGGCGATCGCCCGGCTGCAGGAGATCGACAATTATGAGGACAATCCCATCCTGCAGGACAATGTGGCGCAGTTTGAATCGCAGAAGGCGGCCTGTGTGCCCATCGATCCGAGCGAGGTCATGCATATCTTCTATCATTCGCTGGTGGTGGATCCGGCCCGGGCGTTTAACATCAACGATCCGGACTACGCGGGCTGGCAGCAGTGGATGACCACCATATCGGAGTTTGACAAGGTCACGCAGTCCATGTATGAGAGGGGCTATGTGCTGGTAAGCATCCACGATCTTGTGACAAAGACGGTGGAAAAGGACGGCACGTTCACCCTGTCGCCCAACCAGATCATGCTGCCGGAGGGCAAGAAAGCCTATGTGCTCTCCCTGGACGATCTGAGCTATTATCACACCTACGACGATCACGGCGTCGCCAATAAGATCGTGCTGGACGAGGAGGGAAAGCCCACCTGCGAGTACATCGCGGCGGACGGGACCGTCTCCTACGGAGATTACGACGCTGTCCCGCGAATGGACACGTTTTTGGAGGAACACCCGGACGCCTGCTACCGCGGCGCGCGGGGGATCATTGCCCTGACGGGCTATAACGGGATCCTGGGGTACCGCACGGACGGCACGTACAGCGACGCCCACAATACGGACAAGGAGACTTACTACGCGGACGAGCAGCAGCTCGCATGGCTGGCGGAGCACCCGGATTTCGACTTTGAGAAGGAGTGCGCCGAGGCGAAGAAGGTGGCGGATGCCATGAAGGCGGACGGCTGGGAATTTGCGAGCCACACCTGGGGCCACAAGGCGGTGGGCGAAGACCTGCCGTACGAGAAGCTGGTGGCGGACACGGAGCGCTGGTTCCAGTATGTCTCTCCGCTCATCGGGGAGACGGACACCATCATCTTTGCCCATGGGCAGGACATCTCGCCGACCGGCGTGTATGATTCCTCCAACCAGAAATACACGTACCTGAAGGGAAAGGGGTTTGACATTTACTGCAATGTGGACTCCATCTCCTATATGGCGAATGTGACGCCGGAATATATGCACCAGGGCAGGCTGAATGTGGACGGGTACCGCATTTACCACGACGCGGTGGGAGATACGTCGATCACGTCGGCGCTGTTTGACGCATCCGAGGTGCTGGATCCCGAACGGCCCACGCCGGTTCCCGACCTGAACGGAGACAGCGAAGGCTCGGACGACGGAGCGGAGGATCCTGAGGAGGACGACTACGAAGATGAAGAATACAGCGATGACGACGGCGTCGTTTACTATGAGTGATCCGTGTATTTCAGGATCCCGGGAGTTTTCAGTGCTTTGAGTGTGGGATAAGCAAAAAGATTGAAAAACCTTTATAATTAGGAAAGGAGCAGCTGCAGGCGATTTTTCAATCTTTATTGGTGACGCGGAGACAGCGTCACAAAAGGCACCAAGCCTGCGGCATGGTACATAAAATGAAAAGAAAAGCAGTACTTGCAGTTTTGCTCGGCGTGACGCTTGCCGCGACCGGATGCGGTTCCAAACAGAAAGAGACAGAGGCACCCAAGACGGAGGCGGCGACCACCGAGGCGGCCACAACTGAGGAAGCGACGACGGAGGAGGCCACAACGGAAGCGGCCACAACGGAAGAAGCGACGACGGAGGAGGCCACAACGGAAGCGGCCACAACGGAAGAAGCGACGACGGAGGAGGCCACAACGAAAGCGGCTACAACGGAAGAAGCGACAACAGAGGCGGAGACCGAGACAGAAAGTGAAACTGTAACGGAAGAAGCTACGACAGAGGCGGAGACCGAGACGGAAGAAGCTACGACAGAGGCGGAGACCGAGACGGAGGAAGCTACGACGGAGGCGGAGACCGAGACGGAAGAAGCTACGACGGAGGCGGAGACCGAGACGGAAGAAGCTACGACAGAGGCGGAGACGGAAACGGAAGAAGCTACGACAGAAGCGGAGACCGAGACGGAAGAAGCTACGACAGAGGCGGAGACCGAGACGGAGGAAGCGACGACAGAGGCAGAGACCGAGACAGAAGAAGCGACGACGGAGGCAGAGACCGAGACGGAAACGGAAGAAGCCACGACGGAAGCGGAATCCGAGACCGAAAGCGAGAGCGAGACGGAATTTTCCACCGTCATCCCGGAGGAGGTTCTGGATTTCTCCGGCCTGGATTATGTGACCCTCGGCGAGTACAAGGGCGTTGAGATCACATTGATGCCCATAGAGATCACGGACGAGGAAGTGCAGTCCATGATCGATTCGGAGACCGTGCAGACGCTGGACGAGGGAACCGTGGAAATGGGCGATGTGGCAAACATTGACTACGAAGGAACCGTGGACGGCGTACCCTTTGACGGCGGAAGCGCCCAGGGATTTGATCTGGAGATCGGCTCCGGCACATTTATCGACGGATTCGAGGAAGGCGTCGTGGGCATCGCCGTGGGCGAGGAGAAGGATCTGAACCTTACCTTCCCGGAGAATTACCACAGCGAGGATCTGGCCGGCAAGGACGCGGTCTTCCATGTGAAGGTAAATTCCATTCAGCGCGTACCGGAGCTGACCGACGAGGTGGCCGCGGAAGTGTCCGAGGGCCTGACGGCGGATGAGTACGTGGAGAGCGTCCGGGAGAGACTGGCGGAATCTTATGCGCAGGAACAGGAGTATTACGCGAGGATGGATCTGATCGAGACGGTGTGCAGCAACGCTGTGATCGACGGCTATCCCACGGAATATCTGGATTACTGTGTGAACATCGCCAAGGCGAGCTATGAGGAGCTGGCAGAGATGAACGGCCTGACGCTGCAGCAGCTTGTGGAAGCACAGGGCATGACAGAGGAGGATTTCCTGAGTCAGCTGGAGGATTATCAGAAAGAAGCGCTTGAGGCGGAACTGGTAATGCGGGCTATCGCGGAGCAGGAGGACATTGAGCTCAGCGACGAGGAGTACGCAGAGGCCCTGACAAACTACACGGCAAACTACAGCACCACCGAGGAAGAGGTGGAGGGCATGTACGGAAAGGCATACTTCCGCATGAACGCTCTGCTGGATAAGACACTGGAATTCCTGTATGACAACGCCAAGTTTGTGGAGGAGACAGAGGCCGAGACCGACGAGACAGAGACTGGCGCGGAAACGGAGACTGCAAAGGCCGAGACAGAGACCGACGCGGAAACCGAGACTGCAAAATCCGAGACACAGACCGATGCGGAAACCGAGACTGCAAAGTCCGAGACGGAAACCGAGAGCGAGACCGAAAAATAAAACCCGGACTGCGGGAGAGCAGGATGAGAAACTGCCGCAAAGGGTAAAAAGGAGACGGGCGAGAAGCGATTGCTTTTTGCCTGTCTTTTTTTAAACTTTTTTTGGAAGGAGAAATGATCAATGAGTACCATGGTCTTAACACTGGATATGCTGGAAGCCTTCGGCAGGCACCTGCGGTGCAATGAAAAGAGCCCGCACACGGTCGCCAAATACCTGCGCGACGCCGGGACGTTCATCCGGTTCGCGGCCGGACGCCCCCTTTCGAAGGAGCTCACAGTGGACTACAAACAGCGCCTGACCGCCTCCGGCAGGTACGCGCCCGGCAGCGTCAACTCCATGATCGCCTCCCTGCGCGGCTTCCTCCGGTTCCTGAAAAGGGACGACTGCACCGTCTCGGGCGTCCGCACGCAGGAGCCGCCGTACTGCCCGGAGAACCGGAGCCTGACGGTGGGGGAATACCAGAGGCTCTTAAAGGCGGCGCAGGGGGACGAGCGCCTGCAGATGACCCTGAAGGTGCTGGCGGGGACGGGAATACGGATCTCGGAACTGAGGTACTTTACGGTGGAGGCCTTAAAAAAGAAGGGGCGGCACACGAGCATCCGGGTCTCGTGCAAGAAGAAGAGCCGGGAGATCCTGGTGCCGGACTACCTGCGCGGGGAGCTCCTCTCCTATATAAAAAGAAACCGGCTCACAAAGGGCGCGGTCTTCTGCACCCGGAGCGGGAGGCCGGTGGACCGGAGCAACTTCTGGAGGCAGATGAAGGGGCTGTGCCGGAAGGCCGGGGTGGACGAGGGGAAGGTGTTCCCGCACAACGTGCGGAAGCTGTTCGCGCGGGCGTTCTATGAGAGGTCGCACGACATCGCGCAGCTGGCCTGCCTGCTGGGGCACAGCAGCGTCAACACGACGACGATCTACGTGAAGCGGACGGAACGTGAGGTGCGTCAGAAGATGGACCGCATGATGCGGGAGATCCTGCACGAGGGGCGGAAGGCCTTAAGTGGAAGGAAGGCCCTGGATGGAAAGAAAGCCCTAAGTGGAGGGAAGGCCCTGGATGGAAAGAAGGATCTGGGTGAAAAGAAAGGCCGAGGCGAAAAGAAGGCCCTGGGTGAAAAGAAGACCCTGGATGAAAGGAAAGGCCGGGGCGGACGGAAAGGGGGCAGGGCCGCGCGCGGATAAAAAAGGCACAACATTATCGGCATAATGTTGTGCGTATCACATGGGCCGGCGGCAGCCCCACTCTCAACCATAAGTCATGATAGCATCTCCAACGGAAAAAATCAACCCAAAAATAAATATGGGCGCCAGAAACCGTGCCCAGAAGAGGAGGAAAGTGGGAACAGAGGAAAAAGACGGCCGGATATCCCGCCCGCCGGGCCGGATCCGGGCATGCAAAGACGGCCTTTACACAGGGAAAAGGACATAGCGGTGTGTAAAGGCTTTCTGCCGTGCCGCGGCAGGAAAAGGATATGGGGAACCCCTGAGGATCAGCCTGAGGGGGCCCTTTTTTTATGCCCAGAAACAGCCCGGCTCCCTGTCAGGTCCCTGCCAGATACCTTCTAGATACCTTCTAGATACCTTCCAGATACCTTCCAGATCCCGCCAGATCCGGCCAAGTTCCTGCCGGATCCATGCCGGGACGTGCCGTGGGCGGGCACACCAACAACATTATGCCGATTATGTTGTACCCCTTCCGGGGATGCCCCAGGGGGTGCGGGCCGGCGGCGGCATACCAC
>CANRIR010000052.1 GCA_947630735.1 uncultured Marvinbryantia sp. | reverse complement strand
GATTCGCTGTTTATGGGAAAGACTTTTTTAGATTTTTGCGATAGAATGAAGCCATCACGGGAGGGAGGCATGTTAATGGATATGGTAAGAATGGGGCGCTTTCTGGCAGAGCTCCGAAAAGAGCGCAGTTTAACGCAGGCGGAGCTGGGAGAAAAGCTGGGCGTAACCAATAAAACAATATCGCGTTGGGAGACAGGCACTTATATGCCGCCTGTCGAGATGCTGGAAGAGCTCAGCCGCATGTATGGCATGACCATTAACGAACTTTTAAGCGGCAGGAAACTATCCGCGGAGGAATACAAAAAGATGGCAGAGACGAACATTAAGGAATCCTTGGAGGCCAGCACGTTCGGCCTGAAAGAAAAACAAGCATTTTTCAAAAAGAAATGGCGCAGGGATCATTTGCAGGGCATTCTTCTGTGCATAATATCCTGGGTCGTGCTGCTGATCGCGCTAAAGCTGCAGGGGGTGGACATGTACCTGGTAGGGACAGTAGGGGGCCTGCTTGCTGTTTTGCATTATACAGTGGTAAATAACCGTATGATGGCATATGTGGAGGACAGGATCTATGGGGGAAAATGGAACGAATATAAAAGCAAAGACGAATAAACCGGATCTGGGAGAGGAAAACGTGGGACATTGCGCGTGGGCATTCGCAAACGAGACCGACCGGCTTTATCACGATCATGAATGGGGCGTGCCGGTGCTCCGGGACGACCGCCAGATGTTTGAACATCTCACTCTGGAATGCCTGCAGTGCGGGCTGAGCTGGGGGCTGATGCTGAAAAAGCGCGAGATCTTCCGTCAGTGTTTTGAAAACTTTGCATATGACAGGATCGCGGATTACGGCGAGGAGGATGTGCGGAGGATCCTGAATACGGAAGGGATGCTGAAATCGGAGCCGAAGGTTCGCGCGGTCATCAATAACGCCCAATGCTACCGGAAAATTCGGGAGGAGTTTGGCAGTTTCTGCGATTACCTCTGGGCGTATACGGACGGAAAAACCATTTTGTACGACGGACACGCTGAAGGCATGATACCGGTCAGCAACGGACTTTCCGACCGGATCAGCAAAGACCTGAAAAAACGGGGATTTAAATTTATCGGGGCGGTTACGATCTATTCTCATTTGCAGGCGTGCGGCATCATCAACGACCATGCAAAGGATTGCCCATGCTATCAGAGGATCAATGCGATGAATCCGACGGTAAGGATGAAACCGGACCGGGAAGTCGGGCAGGCCGAGACCACGGGCAAATACACATTATTCACGAACACATAGGCTGTGGGGCGAAGCAGGGGCGAGAACTGTCTGCGGCCGGTCTCCAAGGTTTCATATTTGCGGATCTTCTTCATCAGTTTGCTCATGTTCTTCATGGATCTGTCCTCCTGGATCATTTATTTGGATGGTCTTATTATGCCAGAACGAGGAAGATATTTATTGCATAATAATATGATTAATGGTATTATCATATTAAAATATGAGCGGGAGGGCCTGCTATGCGCGCAATGACCGTGGATGAGAAGAAACTGCGGTATATGGAATATATCCACCGGGAGACCGGAAAGTGGCACCACACCAATGCGGAAGACGCGCTGCAGTATGAGATGCTGCGCGCCGGCGATCCGGGGACGGTGGAGGAATCGGTGCGGATGTTCTCCTCGGGACTTGCGGGCCATGTGTCGGACGATCCTGTGCGCAACTGCAAATATCTGTTCGTAGCTTCCGCAACGCTTGCCTGCCGGGCCGCTATGGCCGGGGGAATGGAGCAGGAGCGGGGATTTAACAGCAGCGACCTGTTCATTCAGCGGATGGATCAGTTAAACACGATTGAGGAGATATGCCAGCTTCGGCGGGAGATGTTTGAGTTCTATCTCAAGGAAGTCCAGGCCGTTTCCAGGCGGACGCCTTATTCCCGCCCCGTGGCGGCATGTATCGACTACATTTACAAGCATTTGCACCAGCGCATTACCGTGCTGGATCTGGCGGAGCAGGCAGGTCTGACAGAATCCTATCTTTCCGCTCTGTTCAAGAAGGAGACTGGCCGGAGCATCTCGGACTATGTGCTGGACAGGCGTATTGAGGCGGCCAGCAATATGCTGAAATTTTCCAATTATTCCTGTGCGGACATAGGGGCGATCCTGGCTTTTAGCTCTCAAAGTCACTTTATCCGGGTCTTCAAAGCCCGCACAGGTCAGACCCCACGTGCTTTTCGGGAGAAATTCTATGAGGTTCCCTAGAAATATGAGATGCGGAGCAGGTTCGTATGGAAAAAACGTATGATCTGACAAACGGAAAGGTGCCGAAACTGATCCTCCGTTTCTTTTTCCCTATCCTGCTGACAAATTTACTGCAGCAGGTCTATTCGATGGCAGACACCGTGATCGTGGGAAAAGGGCTGGGCGACCGGGCGCTTGGCGCGGTCGGAAATCTGTCTTCCCTCACGCTTCTGGTGATCGGGTTCTGCACCGGCATGATGGGCGGGTTTTCTATCGTCGTCGCGCAGCGCTTCGGCTCCGGCGACCGCCGCGCGCTCCGTCAGTCGATTGCGCTCACGGTCAAATTGAGCGCGGTTTTGTGCGTCGTCCTGACAGCCGCCGGCATTTTGTCGCTGCGGCCGATCCTGCTTCTCATAAGGACGGGGGAGCAGATCCTTGACGACAGCCTGCTTTACGGATATATCATCCTGGGCGGTCTGACCGCGACTGCCGCGTATAATCTGTGCACCGCCATCCTGCGCGCGCTGGGCGACAGCCGGACGCCATTTTTCGCGATCGTGATCTCCTCTGCTGTCAACATCGCGCTGGACTGCATCCTGATCTTCGGGCTGGGAACCGGGGTGGAGGGGGCTGCCGCCGCGACGGTTTTTTCACAGGCGCTTTCCGCTTTTATCTGTTACCGGAAACTTCGCAGGATCGACCTGATCCGCCTGTGCCGAGAGGACTTCCGCAATGACGCAGCTGCTTATCGGGAGCTGCTGAAGAACAGCCTCCCGACGGCCTATATGAACTCTCTGATCGCGGTTGGCTGTATGATCGTGCAGGGATTCATCAATCATCTCGGAGTCGTCTGCACATCTGCCTATGCTGCCTGCAGCAGATATCTGAACCTTTTTATCCTGCCCGGCTCGACGGTCGGGGCTGCCCTTCTGACGTTTGCCGGTCAGAACTATGGCGCCGGAAAGCCGGAGAGGATACGCGAAGGCGTGCGTTTCGGCGCTGTACTTTCGGTTCTGTTCTATCTGCTGACGATTGCCGCCGTGTGCCCTTTCGCGGAAACGCTTGCAGGAGCTATGCTGAACGAAACGGAAACGATCCGCCTTGCGGCGGTGTATCTCCGGATCGTCGCTGCCGCGCTGCTTACCGTGAATTTTGTTTTTCTTCTGCGAAACTGCGTGCAGGGCATGGGACACCCGCTGATCCCGATGTGCTCCGGCATCGCTGAGATGGTTTTTCGGATCCCGATCATCCTGTATTTTCTTCCCCGCGCGGGCTTTCAGGCGGCCGCCTGGGCAGATGTCGCTGCCTGGGTCGGTTCGCTGGCCTTAAACGGTGCCGCCTATGTCGTGTACATGCGCAGGATGCGGCGCGATCATTGCTGCATCCCCTGATTTTAACTGTAATCAAACAGATCAGGCGTTCCGGCTTGCCGGACAGATTCATGAGAAACGACAGACGAAAGAGGTGCAGCATATGCAGAAAACAGATACCAGAGAACAGCTATTCGCCTATATCAAAGAAAAATACAAAGCCTCTCCGGAATATTTGTGGAGACGCTATCCCGGCTATGCGGTCTTCCGGCATGCGGACAACCAAAAGTGGTTCGCGCTTGTCATGGATGTGCCGGGCAGTAAGCTGGGGTTGGAAACAGAGGAAATGGTGGATATTCTGAATGTAAAAATCTCCGATCCGTTTCTGGCGGATATGCTGGTGCAGCAGGAAGGCTTCTTCCGGGGCTATCATATCAGGAAGGGGAATTGGATCTCCATTTCCCTGCACGGCGAAGCCGCGTTTGAGGAGATCTGCAGATGGCTGGAAGAAAGCTATATGGCGACGGCGTCCGCAAACACAAAGCAGGCGCGCAGGCCCGCAAAGGAGTGGATCATTCCGGCCAATCCGAAGTACTATGACGTAGAGGCGGCTTTTTCAAGAAAAACCGAGATCAACTGGAAACAGGGCAGGGGCATCAAAACGGGCGATACCGTGTTCCTGTATGTCGCCGCCCCGGTCTCGGCGATCCTTTATAAATGCAGGGTAACGGAGGCGGATATTCCGATTCGGTATGAGGACAAAAACGTCCATATGACAAGCCAGATGAAGATAAAACTGCTGAAACGCTACAAGCCGGATCAGTTTACGTTCGATGTGCTGGGAGAGATCTATGGGATCCATGCGGTGCGCGGCCCGAGGGGGATCCCGGACAGTCTGAGTGAGGCGCTGAAATGACCCCGGTCTATGACTGTCGGACGGCAGCCTTCTACTTCTATGAGTTTCTCTCCCGGTCTATCATCTCTATGATCTCAAAATAGGAGTCGATCTCTTTTTGCGCTTCCTCCTCCGACAGGTTATAGTTTGCCATGACAAGGTGCAGGACTGTGCCGATGGAGCAGTCCTGTGAAAATTTGTCGCGGATAAAATCTAAAACATCCATATAAAACTCCTTTCTCACATATCATGATCTGCGCAGCGGATCATGATGCACACTTTGCGCGTGTCTCTTTTCATCTATCATACCAAAAATTTCACATATTTTCAAAGAAAATCTGCGGCGGAAGCATCCAGGCTTCTCCCTTGTAATATGCAGATGTTCCATGTATAATAAGGGTAACCGGCGTCAGAAAGCCATGAAAAGGCTTTCGCATGAGGATGATCCAATCTGAGATCGGAATGATGGAGGAACATTGCGATGTACGAGTTGATACAGGTATCGGAAAAAAGCTACTATATTCAAAGCCCGGCTAAAATAGGGCTGGTGCGGCTGAATGACACGGAGGTCTGTCTGATCGACAGCGGGAACGATAAGGATGCCGGGCGAAAAGTCCGGCAGATCCTGGACGCGAACGGCTGGAAACTCCGGGCGATCTACAATACGCATTCGAATGCCGATCACATCGGCGGCAACAAGTATCTGCAGGCGCAGACAGGCTGCGAAGTCTATGTGCCCGGGATAGACTGTGCTTTTACCAGGCATCCCATTCTGGAACCGTCGTTTTTGTATGGAGGATATCCGTGCAGAGATCTTCGGCACAAATTTCTTCTGGCGCAGGAAAGCGATGCAAAGTATCTGACCAAAGACGTGCTGCCGGAGGGGTTTGAGATGATCCCGCTGCCGGGGCATTTTTTTGATATGGCGGGGTTTCGGACGCCGGACGACGTGGTGTTTCTTGCGGATTGTCTGTCGAGCAGGGAGACGCTGGACAAGTATCAGATCGGCTTTCTCTATGATGTTGCGGCCTATCTGAGCACGCTGGAGATGGTGAAGAACCTGCGCGCAAAGCTGTTTGTTCCGGCTCACGCGCAGGCCGCCGAAGATATTTTTGCATTAGCTCAGTATAATATAGACAAGGTCTGTGAGATCGCGGAGAAGATCGTGGATCTCTGTAAGGAGCCGCTCTGCTTTGAGGTTATTTTGCAGAGGCTGTTCCGGGAGTACGGCCTGAAGATGGATTTTGAACAGTATGCTCTTGTGGGCAGCACGGTCCGCTCCTATCTGGCATGGCTGAAAGATACCGGCAGACTGGATGTTCAATTTGAAGATCATATGCTGCTTTGGAAACAGGTATAGCGGGAGACTGCGAAAGAGAACTGCGAGGGGTGCAAAGATGAGCAGAAAAGTGATCGTGGCGGGACATATCTGCCTGGACATTACGCCGGTATTTCCGGAGGGAAGGACGGCTTCCGTGGAAGAACTCATCCGGCCAGGAAAGCTGATCCGCATGAACGGGGTAGAGGTGAGCACGGGCGGCGCGGTGGCCAACACCGGGCTTGCGATGAAGTTTTTCGGGGCGGATGTGACCCTGATGGGGAAGGTGGGAAAGGACGCTTTCGGCAGCATGGTGCTGGAAAGCCTGGCGCGGCATGGGGCGGAAACAGGCCTTCTGGTATCGGACGGGGAGGCGACTTCCTACTCGGTTGTCCTGGCCATGCCGGGCGTCGACCGCGTCTTTCTGCACGATCCGGGGGCGAACGACACATTTTGCGCTGACGATATACCGGAACGCGCGCTTGCGGAGGCGGCGCTGCTCCACTTCGGCTATCCGCCGCTGATGCGGGCCATGTATGAGAGGGACGGCGCGGAGACGGTGCGGCTGATGCGGCGCGCAAAAGCGTGCGGGGCCGCAACCTCTCTCGACCTTGCCGCCGTGGATCCGGATTCGGAGGCGGGACACGCGGATTGGGCGAAGATTTTGGAACGGGTCCTCCCGCACGTGGACTTTTTTGTCCCCAGCGCGGAGGAACTCTGCTTCATGCTGGACCGCGGCCGGTTCGCCGATTGGCGCAAGCGGGCGGCGGGCCGGGATATTGCGGGGATCCTGGACATTGAGCGGGACGTAAAGCCGCTGGCAGACCGGTGCATGGCGCTCGGCGCAAAGGTGCTCCTGATCAAATGCGGGGTGCAGGGGATCTATTACCGGACGGCGGATCGGGAAAAGATGCGCGGCGTGGGGTCCGGTGCCGGGATAGACGTCCTGCACTGGGCGGACCTGGAAGGGTTTGAGAAGAGCTACGTGCCGACGCGCGTCCTGTCCGCGACCGGGGCGGGAGATACCAGCATCGCGGCGTTTTTGACGGCCGTGCTGGAGGGCTATGAGCCGGAGACGGCCGTGCGGCTTGCGGCGGCCGCCGGGGCCTCCTGTGTGGAGGCTTACGACGCGCTTGGCGGCCTGAAGCCGTTCGGCGAGCTTTTCCAACGGATAGACGCCGGGTGGGAAAAACAGAACATCTTTTTTTCGTAGGCAAACTTGAGGTATCTTGCCGGGGAAAAACCTTTTATAATAGCAGTAGTAAGAAGGGAGCGATGATGATGTACGATCCGATTGCATTCGCTGCGTGAGCAGGGGCTTTCGCAGCGAAACGGACAATAGAAGTGTTGCGGACGGACCCTGCAGTTCCTGTTGGATTTATTTAGATAGGAGTGCGATATGGGGTATAAAAGTGCAGCACAGGTTCTGCCAAAAGAACTGCTGGAGCAGGTGCAGGAATATGTGGACGGAGAATGGATCTACATTCCGCGGGGATCCGGCAACAAAAAAAGCTGGGGAGAGGACACTGCCATCCGAAAGGAACTGCGGGAGAGGAACAGCCTCATTTACCGGGATTTCCTTTCCGGGGAGAGCATGGGGGCTCTGGCGAAAAAGTATTACCTGTCGGTAAAGAGCGTTCAGCGGATCATTGGGCAGACAAAAAAGGAATATGATGAAAAAGCAATCTGAAAAAGTTATGATACGAAAAAAGGAAATTCGGAAATTAAAACCGTATCTGCTGCTCTGGAGCACGCAGTCTTTCTCTGCGCTCGGGAGCGGCATGACGAGCTACGCCCTGGTGCTGTGGCTGTATCTGCGCACCGGGTCCGCGCTGCAGACCGCGCTTTTGTCGGTCTGCTCCTACGCGCCGTACGTGATCATGAGCATCTTCGCGGGCGCTTTGAGCGACCGCTGGCAGAAAAAGCGCACCATGCTGGTGTGCGACCTGCTCGCGGCCGCGAGCACGCTGGCGGTGTTCGGGCTTTTGAAGGCGGACGTTCTGTCCGCGTGGCACCTGTATGTTTTAAACGCGCTGAACGGACTGATGAACACCATCCAGCAGCCGGCCAGCGAGGTGGCGTCCACCTTGCTGATCCCGAAAGAATATTACCAGAAGACCAGCGGGCTGCGCTCGTTCTCACAGTCTTTCAACTCCATCCTGACCCCTGTCGCCGCCACGGCGCTCTTTGCATTCGGCGGCATCGGGTCTGTGATCGCGGTGGACATGGTCACATTCGGCGCGGCCTTTTTGACCTTACTTCTGTTCATCGAAATCCCGGAGGAAAAGCAGGAGAGCCGCCGGGAGGAGAGCCTTCTGGAGTCCGCCGGGAGAGGCCTGGCGTGGCTTAGAGACAACGCGCTGATCTTTAACCTGATCCTGTTTTTGGCGGCCATCAACCTGGTGGCGTCCATGTACGACGCGGTGCTGCCCGCCATGCTTTTGTCAAAGGCCAACGGCGGGGAAACCGTTTTGGGGATCGTGAATACCTGCGCGGGGCTCGCGACCCTGGCGGGGAGCGTGCTGGTCACGCTGCTCCCCGCGCCGAAAAACCGCGTGCGCGTGATCTGCGCAACCCTGTTCATCTCCATGAGCACGGAAAACTTTCTGCTGGCCTTTGGAAAAACGCCCGCTTTCTGGTGCGTGGGGGCCATTCTCGGCTGGGCGGTCATACCGCTCATGAACGCGAATATGGATGTGATCTTCCGAAACGAGATCCCCCTGGATATGCAGGGGCGCGTGTATTCCTGCCGCAATACGCTTCAGTTTTTTACGATTCCCGTGGGGTTCCTGGCGGGAGGCTTTCTGGTGGACCAGGTGTGTGAGCCGCTGATGGCGTCGCGGCCCGCGGGAAGCATGCTGCATGTCTTCTTCGGAACGGGAAAGGGTTCCGGGGCGGCCCTGCTCTTTTTTGCGGTCGGCGTGGCAGGCGTGCTGATCTGCCTGTTTTTCGGGGCAAAGCTGCGAAAATACAGATGGTCGGAGCCGGAGAACGTGCAGACATAACAGGACGGCGGGGAGATCTCCCCTTTCGAAAAAAAGAGCGGTACAAATGTAATCTTGCGAATGACAGGGCAGGAATTTCGTGATAGAATGAGATAAATTCTTGCACGAAAGAAGGAAAACGATATGGGTTCTCTGCTTATCGCCGTTATCTACCTGGCTTTCATCAGCCTGGGCCTGCCCGATTCGCTTTTAGGGTCTGCCTGGCCAACCATGCAGACCGTTTTTCATGTGCCCTCGTCCTACGCGGGGTATGTCGCCATGACCATCTCGGCCATGACGATCCTGTCGGCGCTCGCAAGCCCCGCCCTCATCCGGAGGATCGCCACCAAATGGATCGTCATCGTCTCTATCTTTTTGACGGTGGCGGGACTTCTGGGATTTTCCGTCTGCTCTGAATACTGGATGCTGTTCCTCTTCGCCGTGCCGTACGGGCTGGGCGCGGGGAGCGTGGACGCATCCCTCAATCACTATGTGGCCAATCACTATTCGTCTTCGGTCATGAATTTCCTGCACTGTTTTTATGGGCTGGGCGCGGTCATCAGCCCCAACGTCATGGCGCTGGCGCTGAAATATGCCCGCTGGAACGAGGGGTACCGCTGGACGGCGTATCTGCAGATGGGGATCCTTGTGGTCTGCATTCTCTCCCTGCCTCTTTGGAAGAGCGGAGGCGGACAGGAAGAACAGGGGACGGAAGAGACGGCAGGGATCCGGGAGACGCTGAAGGTGCCGGGTGTGGTGCCGACGCTCATCGCGTTCTTTTCCTACTGCGCGGGGGAGGCCACCTGCTTTCTGTGGACTTCCAGCTATTTCGCGGGGACGCGGCAGGGCATGGGAAAGGAGCTGATCGCTTCTTTCGGCTCGCTGATCTTTGGCGGACTGATGCTCGGACGGCTGATCTCCGGTTTCATCTCCAACCGGCTGGGCGACCGGCAATTGATCCGCATCGGCATCGCGCTGGAGTTTGTGGGCATCCTGCTCATCGCGCTGCCCTTTGAGGGGTATGCGGTCGCCGCCGTGGGATTTCTGATCGCCGGCACAGGCATGGGGCCCGTCTACCCGGCCATTCAGCACATGGCTCCCGCCAATTTTGGAAAGAAATACAGCGCGGCGGCCATCGGGCTGCAGATGGCTTCCGCGTATGTGGGCAGCACCTTCATGCCCATGGTGTTCGGAAGACTGCAGCAGAAGGCGGGGATCTGGATCATGCCGCTGTACCTGACCGTGTTTGCCGTTTTGAATATCTCCCTGCTGGAGCTGGCTTACCGGAAGATCCGGAACAGCGCGCAGGGGCAGAACAAAAGAGTATAGATGGAGGTTGAGGATATGTTAAAAGCAATGAAAAACATTCTGAGTTTAGTTCTTGTTTTATCTTTATCGGTATCGGCACCTGTCTTATCCGCCTTCGAAAATAAGCAGGACAGTACAGAGACCGCATCTTTGTATACACAGGGTCTTGAGATCATTCAGCTCATGTCTGAAACGGTGCGGATGGAAGAATATGTTGAGGTTCTCGCCGGAAGTGACGAGATCAGATCGGCTGTGCAGGGCCTCGCAGAGGGGGATCATTCCTCTCCTAAAACTGTGTATGCGATCTCCTTTTCGGAGGAAGACCTCGCATCGATAGCAGACGACAGCGGACTTGAGAATGCATCGGATGACTTGCGGTCTTTTTTTATGAAGAGAGTCCCGGGGGCTCTTATTTCGCGGATCAATGCAATGGGCGGCGTGGAAGATTTGGCGGCTGCCAGCGTGTGTACCGTCACAAAGACATTTGCTGCAGAGAAGTCCGATCAAGATGTCATCTATCTGTATACCTATGAGGATGCCGCGCCGGCGGCAGTGATATTTACAATGGGTGAAAACGGAACTGTTTTTGCGAGCGGTGTTTTTATTACCTATGATGAGTTTGCCTGTGATTCGGCGGATGCGGTCAAGAATTTTTTCGATGGCGTTACGGCGGAAGTCGCTGAAGTACAGCCGTGATCATAAGCCGTGCATCCCGACGGGGCATATGCCCATTTTGGCCGGGCTGCACGGCTTGTTATTTCCGCATGTTTGCGAATTTGGTGTATTGGGGGAGCCAGGCGAGCTCGATGGTGCCGATGGCACCGTTTCTCTGCTTGGCCAGGATGATCTCTGCCACGTTGGGCTTCTGGGTGTCTTTGTTGTAGTAGTCGTCGCGGTAGATGAACATGACCACGTCGGCGTCCTGCTCGATGGCGCCGGACTCGCGCAGGTCGGAGAGCATCGGGCGGTGGTCCGGGCGCTGCTCTACGGCGCGGGAGAGCTGGGAGAGGGCTACCACGGGCACGTTCAGCTCCCTGGCAATGCCCTTCAGCGCGCGGGAGATCTCGGAGATCTCCTGCTGGCGGGACTCGATGTGTTTTCCGCCGGACATCAGCTGCAGGTAGTCGATGATGATGATGCCCAGGTTGTGCTCCAGCTTGTATTTGCGGCATTTGCTGCGCAGCTCCATGATGGAGATGCCCGGCGTGTCGTCGATGATCAGGTTGGACTGTCCGATGACGCCCGCGCCCTCGATGAGCTTTCCCCAGTCCTCGTCGGACAGGTTTCCGGTGCGGATAGCCTGGGAATCCACGCGGGATTCCAGCGAGAGCAGACGGTTCACCAGCTGTTCTTTTGACATTTCCAGGCTGAAGATAGCCACATTTATGTTTTCCCGGAAAGCCATGTGCTGCGCGATGTTTAAGACAAGGGCGGTCTTTCCCATGGAAGGCCTCGCCGCGATCAGGATAAGATCGGAGGGCTGAAAGCCCGCCGTCTTGTAGTCCAGGTCGATGAAGCCGGTGGGAAGGCCGGTCACATTTCCTTTTGTCTTGGACGCCAGTTCTATTTTATCCAGTGCGTTTAAGACCACGTCTTTGATGGGGACAAAATCGCCGGAGGTGTTCTGCTGGATGATGCTGAACATGCGCTTTTCCGTGTCCGCCAGGATATCTTCCGTGGATTCCTTACCGGCATAGCAGGCGTTGGCGATGTCCTCGTTCGCACGGATCAGCCGGCGCAGGATTGCCTTGTCGCGCACGATCTGCGCGTACTGGCGCGCGTTGGTGGAGGTGTACATGCTGTCCAGGATGTCCCGCAGAAATTCCAGGCCGGCGATCTCGGGGGGCACGTCTTTTTGCTTCAGACGGTCCTGCAGAGTGACCAGGTCCACCGGCTTCCCTTCATTATACAGTTCTACCATGGCGTCGAACAGGACGCCGTATTGTTTCTGATAAAAATCCTCGCTGGTAATGATCTCGGATGCGGTCAGGATCGCTTCGGTGTCCATGATCATGGAGCCGATGACAGACTGTTCCGCCTCGGGACTGTGAGGCATTACCCGCTTGATCAGAGCTTCTTCCATAATGATCCCCGGTTTCTTCTAGGCTTCCTTGACTGTTACCGTGAGCTGCGCCGTCACCTTGGGGTGCAGCTTGACGGGTACCTGCGTGGTGCCCAGGGTCTTGATGGGAGCCGCCAGAACGATCTTCTTTTTGTCGATATCCAGATCGTGCTGTGCCTTGGCTGCCTCTGCGATCTCTTTGGAGGAGACGGATCCGAACGTCCTGCCGCCTTCTCCCACTTTGATGGAGATGGTCACTTCTGTTGCGGCCAGCACTTCCGCGAAGGCTTTGGCTTCCGCGAGCTGCTCTTTGGCGACTTTTTCCTGGTTGGCCTTCTGGAGTTTCAGATCATTCATGTTCTTTGCGTTTGCCTCCACGCCAAGCTTCTGGGGGAACAGCATATTTCGCGCGTAACCGTCGCTCACATTCACGGTGTCGCCTTTTTTTCCGAGGGATTTTACATCCTGCAGTAAGATTACTTTCATAGTTAGATCGCTCCTTCATCTGTCATAGTCTGAATCGTTTCTTTCAGCCGTTCTTTCGCTTCTTCCGGCGTCACATCCTTCAGCTGTGCGCCCGCGATGTTCATGTGGCCGCCTCCGCCCATGCGCTCCATGATGATCTGCACGTTTACTTCATCGATGGAACGCGCGCTGATATAGATCTGCTGGTTATAATCCGTCAGGACAAAGGAAGCCTTCACGCCGGTAATGTTCAGCAGCTCGTTGGCTGCCTGGGCGGCGATGGTGGTGGGGCTGTCCAGGCTCCCGGACGGGAGGATGCTGACCGCATAGTTGTCCAAAAATACTTCCGCGTGGCGGACAGCCTCGGCCCGAGCCTTGTAGCAGTCCATATCGTTGCGCATTAGCTTGCGCACCCGGGTGACGTCCGCGCCGCAGCGGCGCAGATAGGCGGCTGCCTCAAAGGTGCGCACGCCGGTCTTGGCCACAAAATTGTTGGTGTCCACGATGATGCCGGCGTAGATGCAGTCGGCCTCAATGCCGGTCAGCTTCACGCCGTCGTCAAAGTATTGCAGGATCTCCGCCACCATCTCGCAGGCGGAGGAGGCAAAAGGCTCGATGTAGGACAGCGTCGCGTTTTTGATGACGTCGCTGCTCTGACGGTGATGGTCGAACACCGCGATGGTCTTGGATCTTTCCAGGAGCTCCGGGTATTCCGTGTTGTCGGGACGGTTGGTGTCCACCACCACCAGCACGGTATTCGCGTCGATCAGCTCATCCGCGTCCCGGTGGTTGATGAACATATCATCCTCGTAGTCTTTATTTCCGCGGAACATATTGAGATAGGGACGGATGGAGGCGCTGTTCTCGTCGATGAGGATGTAGGCGCGCTTGCCAAGCACCCGGGCCGCGCGGTAAATGCCGATGGCGGCGCCGAAGGTGTCGATATCCGTCACTTTGTGTCCCATGACGATCACGTCGTCGCGGGCGATGATAAATTCGCGGAGGGCCTGGGCCTTCACGCGGGCTTTCACGCGGGTGCTCTTTTCCATCTGCTGGGACTTCCCGCCGTAATAGGAGATGCTGTTGTTGTCTTTCACCACGGCCTGGTCGCCGCCGCGCGCCAGCGCCAGCTCGATGGCCGCATGGGCAAATTCGTAGGTCTCCACGTAGCTTGCGCCGTTGGCGCCGATGCCGATGCTCAGGGTCAGCTTCATATCATTTCCGATATTGACTGTTTTCACATCCTCCAGCAGGGAGAAACGGCTGGTCTCCAGCACATCCAGATATTTTTGTTTGATGATGATGTAGTATTTGTCCTTATCCAGCTTTTTCATGATGCCGTGATGGCTGCCGATGAACTTGTCGATCTTTCGGTCGATCAGCGCCAGCAGCAGAGAGCGGCGCACATCGTCGATGCTCTCCAGCACCTCGTCGTAGTTGTCGATATAGATCAGGCCCACCACCAGGCGCTGTTCTTCGTTGGCCTGGAGGGCCCTTTTCAGATCCGTGTCGTCGAACATGTACATGGCGTAGAGGAAAGACTGTTCTTCCGGGATGGATATCAGATCGGAAGAATTGCTCCACTCTTCCAGCTCGATCTTTTTCAGTTCCGTGCGGTAGCTGCGGCCGCCGAGGGAACACTCAAAGGCGGCCGGTTCCCGGGATTTCGGAAAGCGGTCGGCAGAGATCTGCGGGATCAGGTTGGTAATGCTTTTGTGGTACCGGTTGCTCTTTTCCAGCAGCATGCGCATCTGCTGGTTCATCCAGATGATCCTGCCGTCTATGTCCAGAAGACCGTAGGGGATGGAAAATTCGTCCAGCATCTGTTTCTGCACCTGGCCGTACTGCGACGCAAAGGAAACCAGATCCACCATGATGCGCGATTTATAGAAAAAAAACAGCACGATCATGAGGATCAGATAAACTGCCGTAAAACAGCAGACGACGATCCCGGCATACAGATCTATGGTACAGACAGCCGCCGTCATGATAATGAGCAGCAGGGCCACAAACACCGGCCATTGCAGGTAGGATTTCAGCCTGCCGCTGTATTTTGCTTTTGACTTTGTCATAAAGGCTCCTTTATTGAAGGACGCGCGCCGAGTAAAAGGACACGCGCGCATAAGAATCGTGCTGCGCACGATGGCGCGCCGAGTATCATGATTTGCTGCGCAAATCATGATATATTGTACCAAGCCGCTAGCGCGGCGGCTAGCCCTAAGTACGTGAAACCACCACTTTTTCATAAAAATCCTCAA
>CANRIR010000051.1 GCA_947630735.1 uncultured Marvinbryantia sp. | reverse complement strand
CGAGCGAACCGTCTATAAAATCATTCTGCATATCTACGACGACTAAAAGCTTCATGGCATATCCTCCCGGTTTTTTTGAAAATGTATTTTTTCTATCATACCATAAATTTATACTCCATTCCATGCTATTTCTTAATTTTCATCATGAAATATTCATAATTTACCCATAGATAATCGTACGAAAGTATGTTAATATATGTGTAACAATTGAAACAATATTTGAATTGTTATTTTGCCCAACTGAAAGGGGGAGCACTATGAAAAAGAATCATTTACTGCCCGCAAAGTGTACCGCATGGCTGATGGCGCTGTCACTGACATTCGCGTCCGCGCCGGATATGCTGGTATCTGCGGAGGCGGAAAGAGCGGGGACCTCTGTTTTTGTCATCACAGATTTCCCGGATTTTGCAAAAGATGACACAGGCGCTTTTATCGATGCGCAGATACAGGAGCTGTATGGGAACCTGACGGCGCAGACGGGTACATCGATCTACTCCCTGGGCCTGCCGTCCAGTCTCACGGTCGCAGGTTATATGGAGGTGGAAGGACCGGAGGCCGTCCGGGAACCGTTCGCGTTTACGGATATGGTCTGGAAGCTGAAATCCGATACCGGAGAAGTCTACTCGGAATCCACCGCGGCCGGGGAATATACCTTTGTCCCGGATTTTGACGAGTACACCCTGCAGCAGGTCAATGCCGGCACCGCCGTGTACGATGAGATCAAGCTGGCGGATGGCGTAGATGCGCCGAAGCTGAAGGTGACCATTGTGGATCAGGAGACGGAAGCGGCTACGGAGGCGCCTTCCACGGAAAGCTTCTATGAAGAGCAGGGGGCAGATCCGCAGTGGACGGATCCCGAAGCGGATCCCGCTTCGGCGGGCGGGGACGAACCCGTCTGGACGGAAGAGGGCGATCCGTTTGCGGAGGGCCAGGACACTTCCAGGGAAACCGATGTATATAATGACGGCACCTGGGAGACCGATCTGTATGAGGAAGATCCTCTGACGGGTGCAGACGGCGATATCGATGACGGTATTATCATGGATGGAGACATCGATGGCGGAGACGGCGCGGATGATGATATCTTTGCAAACATCGACGACAGCCAGATCGATGCCGACCCGTATGATGCGGACGGCCAGGAGCCTTATATGGAAAATCCGGCGCTTGTCCTGGGACCGGGACCGGTTGTCATCTCCGATGATGTAAACGGCGGCGAGGACGGCACGGACCCGGCAGCACAGCCGGCCGAGGAGCCGCAGCCGGCCGAGGAGCCGCAGCCTACGGAAGAACCGCAGCCCACTGCGGGGCCGACAGAGGATCCCCAGCCGACCGCGCAGCCGACGGAGGAGCCGCAGCCGGAAGATCTCCACATTTTCATCACTCTGGAAGATGCCGGCGGAAATGTAGTTCTGCCGGAGAACGGTGAGATCACCCTGCTCTATGATCCGGAGAAAGAAAACGCCGTGCAGATCACGGTTCCGTGCGGGAGTGCAGCGGATCTTTCCGGACTGGAGCTGCACGCGTTCGGAGAGGATATGATAACGGAATATACCGCTGCCCTGTCCGATGAGAATGCAGAGACAGATTATTGGAACTATGTGGAAAAACCGGAAGCGAGTTATGTCATTTCCGATGGAACCGCAGTTTATTCTCTGAAGCTCACGGTGGCACAGTCGGCGCATACCTGGGTGGCAGCCACCTGCGGCAAAGCGGGCTACTGCTCTGTGTGCGGCGCCGAAAACGCCAACGATCCGGCCACCGGTCAGCACACCTGGACGGGTGCTTCCTGCACCGATTCCGGTACGTGCTCTGTCTGCGGCACAAAGAACCCGGCTGCTCCTGCGGGCCATACCTGGGTGGCAGCCACCTGCGGCAAGGCTGGCTACTGCTCCGTCTGCGGTACGGAAAATCCGAGCGACCCGGCTACCGGCCAGCACACCTGGACAGGTGTCACATGTGACAATTCTGGTACGTGTTCTGTCTGCGGCATAAAGAATCCGGCCGCACCGGTAGGCCATGACTGGATCCCCGCTACCTGCACGGCTCCGCAGACCTGTAAGCGCTGCAACGCGACGCAGGGCAATGCGCTCGGCCATGAGTGGATCGAGAACTGGACGGTCGTTACGGCGTCGACAGACACGACGCACGGCCAGCAGATCCGCTACTGCAACCGCGCACAGGATGCGACGGAGACACGGGATCTCAATATTATCGGAGATGCCTCCAGAAACACGATCAGCGGGCTTGCTGAGGGAACCACCTACAGCTTGAACACGGTTTTGTCCTTCACGGCTTCCGGATCCGGCATGGGAAATACCGCTCCCATCAACGGCGACGTCCGCTATGTGCCGGTTTCCTGGTCGGTACAGAATACACCGGGCACCTTCCGTGACGGTTATACCGGTTCCTTCTCCATCACCCAGTCCGGACGCTACACTGTTTCCGTGACTTACCAGCAGCAGCAGTACACCGATGGATGGCAGAACACAGCGGTCACAGATACGAAAGCAGTAAATATCACGGTGGGCAATGTGGTATCTGCAACTCCGACAGACGGAGATTCAAACGGTGTGCGCATCAATCCGCAGACCGGCGACGATACCCCTGTGATACCCCTGGTCATCGCGCTGGTGGCTGCACTGATCATCATTGTGGCGGTCATTCTTCTGAAGAAGAAAAAGAAATAAGATAGAAATAAGATGCGCAGCGTTTGACAGCGCATGAGATGAAACGAAACAGCTTTCCCGTATTTTGGCGGAACAATATATGGCCAAATGCGGGGAGGCTGTTCTTTTTTTGTACAAAAATCCATACATACAGAGCCCTTTCTAATATTTAAGAAATTTGAAACAAAATCGTAATAGTTTGTTTATGTTATTCATGTAGAATTATGTCATAAATTGACGATTTGTGGGGCTGTGTATGAGTATGGAAAAATCAACGGTTCAGATCCGGGGTGCCAGACCGGATCTCTCATTCGAAATGGCACATACGAAAATAAGATGGAAACGGATAGCGGTGCTGCTGCTGGCCGGGGCTGCGATCCTGTTGTGCGTGCTTCTCTTTACGGGCAGACGGCAGACGGTCCTTGCAGATACCCAGGAAGGGATCCGGCATTTGCAGGATCTGGAGTCGAAAGACATTTCCCTGATCGAGCAGCAGATCAAGCAGGTCAAACAGGAGGAGCGCAACCGGGCCCTGGAGAACGGGACCCTGCCGGTGTGGGCGCAGTTCAGTGATTCCGTGATCTTTGGGGATTCCAGGACAGTGGGCTTCTCGTTTTATGAATTTTTGGAGCCGTCGAGAGTCTTGGCGGAGGGGGGACTTACCATCGCAGATCTGCCCGGTTATCTGGATCAGATCCGTCTGCTGAATCCTTCCTGCCTGTTTTTGTGCACCGGTCTGAATGATGTGAGCATCGGTCTCTGGCCAACGCCCGCCGATTATGTCGCGGCTTATGAGGAGCTTATGCAGCAGCTCATGAGGGAATTTCCGAATACACATATCCTGATCAATTCGATCTTCCCGGCCCAGGATCCTGCATTTTTGCAGTCGGAGGACTGGCTCGAGATACCGGCGTACAACACCGCGCTCAAAGCGTGGTGCGAGGAAAAGGGTTATACTTATATCGACAATACGCCTGTCTTTGAGGCGCATAAAGACCTTTACGATCCGGACGGGATCCATTTCCAGAAAGATTTTTATGAATTTTGGGCGGTCAATATGCTGTCGGGAGTAGATGTGGAATGGAACAGTTAGAAAAAAAGATCGTTCTGGTGAAATACTTTTTGATCGCGGGTCTGCTCCTGTTCATTGCAGGCCTGCTGTTCAGCGGAAAAAACAGCAGCGCGGATATCGAGCAGGTGGCGCAGAAGGTGGAGCAGTCGATTGATATGGGAAGTCTGTCCCGGGCGGACAATCGGATGGTCAAGCGCCTGTACGGACTCAACGCCAACGATTACGAGGGAGTTGCCCTGTATGTATCGGATTCCAACATGAAGGTGGAAGAGATCCTGATCGTAAAACTTGCGGATAATGCTCAGACAGAAGAAGTGCAGAGTGCGGTTCAGGGCCGTCTGGACCGGCAGCTGGACAGTTTTGAGGGGTATGGACCGCAGCAGTGTGCGCTGCTGGAGGATCATGTGCTGGATACGGCGGGAAATTATATTTTGTATGCGGTGCACCAGGATGCCGCGGCGGCGGATCAGGCTTTTCGGAAAAGCCTTTGATCCTGGGGAAAATCAGACGGGAGAATCTGGGATATGATATTCAGCAGTGTTTTTTTTATGTTTGTTTTTTTGCCGATCGTTCTGTTGGTCTATTTTCTGGTTCCCAAAAGGCTGAAGAATCTTGTGATCTTTCTTTTCAGCCTTGTTTTTTATGCCTGGGGTGAGCCTGTCTATATCGTGCTGATGCTGTTCAGCATTGTGTATAACTATGTGGCGGGGATCGAGATCGCCTACCATAAAAAGTGGAAAGACGAGCGCTGGACCAAGATCACGTTCTGGATGGCGGTTGGGGTCAATCTCGGCATGCTCGGATTTTTCAAATATTACGGATTTCTCCTGGAAAATCTGAATGCGATCCTTCCCTTTAAGATCCCCTTCCGGGAGCTGCCGCTGCCGATCGGCATATCTTTTTACACGTTTCAGACGCTTTCCTATATCATTGACGTATACCGCGATAAGGTAAATGTACAGAGGAACCTGATCTCATTCGGGGCCTACATCTCCATGTTCCCGCAGCTGATCGCCGGCCCCATTGTGCGCTATGCGGATGTGGAGGAACAGCTGGAGAACCGCAGGATCAGTCTGGCAAAATTCGGAGATGGCGTCACCTGGTTTTTGTGCGGCCTCGGAAAAAAAGTGCTTCTGGCAAATAATATCGGCATGGCCTACGATTCCATCGCCGCTCTGCCCGCCGGCAGCCTCTCGGCGGCTACCGCCTGGATCGGCTGCGCGGCCTATACCTTTCAGATCTATTTTGATTTCAGCGGTTATTCGGATATGGCGATCGGGCTGGGGAAAATGTTCGGCTTCGACTTTATGAGGAACTTTCAATATCCCTATACCTCCGCCAGCATTACGGATTTTTGGCGCAGATGGCATATCTCCCTGGGCTCCTGGTTCCGGGAATATGTGTATATCCCGCTCGGCGGGAACCGCGTGGACAGGCGCAGACATATCCGGAACATCCTTGTGGTTTGGATGCTCACAGGCCTTTGGCACGGCGCGGCCTGGAAATTCCTGGTCTGGGGCCTCTATTACGGACTGCTCCTGCTATTGGAGAAATATCTGCTGAAGAATGTGCTGGAGCACGTGCCGGGATTTTTCAAACACATATATACCATGTTCTTTGTCATGATCGGATGGGTGATCTTCGCGTCGCCGGATCTTGCGGCGGGTCTTTCCTATCTCGGCGCGATGTTTGGATTCGGGGCGGGGCTCTGGGATGCCACGGCGGTTTATTACCTGTCCAGCTATCTGATCTTATTTATCCTTTTGATCTTATGTTCCGGGCCCTATCCGTATAAAAAATTCTGCGCGTATTGTTACTCCGCGCGGAAAAAGCGCTGGGGCGCCGCGCTGGTTTTTTACCTGCTGATCTTTGTTCTGTCCACAGCGTATCTGGTAAATGCGACGTACAATCCATTCCTGTACTTCCGGTTTTAGGATGGTGCGGTTCTGTTGGAAAAAATTTGAAAGAGGCACAAATATATGTCAACGGTTCAGGAAAACAGAAGAGAGGCTATGCGCATCCTACGGCGCCGCCGCAGGGCCCTGGCATATCGCTGGCTCGGCATTGGATTTGTCGCGCTGCTGGCGGTCTTTGCGCTGCTGAATATTTTTGGAAAGAAAAAGACCTTTTCAGAGGCGGAAAACCGGACGCTTGCCGATTTCCCGGCGCTTACCTGGGAATCTGTGGTGAACGGTGATTTTATGACGAAATTTGAGGATTACGTGGCCGATCAGTTCTTTGCACGGAACGGATGGATCGATCTCAAATTCTGGGAGGATATGGTTCTCGGAAAGAAGGAGTCCAACGGCGTCTATCTGGGGAAGGACGGATATCTCATGGAGGTGCCGGAGGAACCGGATATGGAAAACATGAAAAAAAATCTGCAGAGTATGGCAGATTTTGCGGACCGCCATGCGGATGCCGCGGTATATGCGAGCATGATCCCCAATTCTTTTTATATTATGGAAGAAAAGCTTCCGTATGGGGCGCCGGTGCGGGATCAGGCCGCGGATATCTCGGGAATCTATGACGCGCTGGACGGCAGCGTCCGCTGCATCGACGTGTCAGATACCCTCAGGCAGCATGCGCAGGAATACATTTACTACAAGACGGATCACCACTGGACGAGCCTTGGGGCCAGCTATGCGTTTGAGGATCTGGCAGAGCAGATGGGGCTTGCGGGGGACGCCTCCTATGAGGTCTACACGGTCGCCAATGATTTTGAGGGGACTCTCGCCTCCAGGAGCGGGGATCACCGGTCCTCGGACACGGTCCAGATCTTTGAGAACGCGGATTCCCCCGTGGATTATGTCGTTCTCTACGTGGAGGAGGGAGAAAAAACTTCTTCCATCTATGACAGCGAAAGTCTGGAGAACAAGGACAAATATACCGTGTTCTTCGGCGGCAATCATGCCCGCGTAGACATTACGACCACAGGGACACAGAGCCGGAACCTGCTGCTGTTTAAAGATTCCTATGCCAACTGTATGGTGCAGTTCCTGCTTCCGTATTTTCGCAATATCATCATGGTGGATCCGCGCTATTTTTATGACAACGTAGATCTGATCATGGAGACACAGGGCATCACGGACGTGCTGTTCTTATATAATGTGAACACCTTTGTCAAAGACCGCTCCATTGCGGATGTGCTGGCCGCGGAGACCGAGTGAGCCTGTGTTTTTGGACGGGACTGCCCGGATTTTTAAAATCGCGGAAATTCAGTGGTTGACAACCGATCCAAAAAGTGTTATCTTAATCCTACAACTGCAAAATAAAAGCGATGAAGAGGAATAGTACAGTTATCTTTGATTTCAGAGAGCTGCCGGGTGATGCGAGACAGCAGAGAGGGTAATTGGAACTCGCCTTGGAGCAGCTGTCTGAAACCTGCAGACGATCCGCGAAGAAAATGTCCGCAGAGAGTAGGCGCAGACGGAATGTCCGGCCGTTATCCGGGAACGATATGTTTGTATCGGCAGAGTGTGTGAGAAATCACAAATTAGAGTGGTACCGCGCAGGACAGTATGGTCTTTCGTCTCTAGTGGCAGAAAATGCCCGGGGATGGAAGATTTTTTATGTCCCAGGAAATTCCGTCGGATCGGAAGGTGCCGCTGCCGTGAGGGTCAGCAAAGAAAAAGAAGGAGAGGAAGATATGGAGAAATTTAAAAAGTATCAGCGTCAGTATTTCATGCCGCCCGTGGAGTGTATGGACTGGGCAAAGAAAGATCATGTGGACAAGGCGCCTATCTGGTGCAGCGTGGATCTGCGCGACGGCAACCAGGCCCTGATCGTGCCCATGACCCTGCAGCAGAAGATTAAATTTTTTAAGCTGCTGGTAAAAGTGGGTTTTAAGGAGATCGAGGTGGGATTCCCGGCGGCGTCCGAGACGGAGTATCAGTTCCTGCGCGCGCTCATCGAACAGGATCTCATTCCCGATGACGTGACCATCCAGGTGCTTACTCAGGCGCGGGAACATATCATAAAGAAGACCTTCGAGGCCTTAAAGGGCGCAAAGAAGGCTGTGGTGCACGTCTACAACTCCACTTCCCTGGCACAGCGGGAGCAGGTGTTCCGTAAGTCGAAGGAGGAGATCCTGCAGATTGCCGTGGACGGCGCGAAGCTTCTGAAAAAACTGGCGGACGAGACGGAGGGCAATTTCTCCTTTGAGTACAGCCCGGAGAGCTTTACCGGAACAGAGATGGAATATGCTCTGGAGGTCTGCAATGCGGTGCTGGATGTGTGGGAGCCCACGGCGGACAACAAAGTGATCATCAATCTGCCCAGCACGGTGCAGCATTCCATGCCGCATGTCTACGCAAGCCAGATCGAGTATATGAGCAAGAACATGAAATACCGTGAGCATGTGATCCTGTCCCTGCACCCCCACAACGACAGGGGGAGCGGCGTGAGCGACGCCGAGATGGGCATTCTGGCGGGCGCGGACCGCATCGAGGGCACTTTGTTCGGAAACGGCGAGCGCACCGGCAATGTGGATATCGTCACCCTCGCCATGAATATGTATTCCCAGGGCGTGGACCCCGAACTGGATTTTACCGACATGCCGCAGATCTGCGAGGAGTACGAGAGTTATACCGGCATGAACATCGATATGAGAAGTCCCTACAGCGGGGCCCTGGTGTTTGCCGCTTTCTCCGGCTCTCATCAGGACGCCATCGCGAAGGGAATGAAATACCGCGAGGAGAACGACTGCGAGCACTGGACCGTACCCTATCTGCCCATCGATCCCACGGACATCGGCAGACACTATGAGGCGGACGTCATCCGCATCAACAGCCAGTCCGGCAAGGGCGGCGTGGGCTACATCCTGGAGCAGTACTACGGGCTCAACCTGCCGGCAAAGATGCGCGAGGCCATGGGATATGCCACCAAGGCGGTTTCCGACGAACAGCACAAAGAGCTGCTGCCGGACGAGATCTTCCAGCTGTTCAAGACAAGGTACGAGGACATCACCACGCCGTTCAACATTACGGAAGTACATTTCAAACAGCACAACGGCATCATCACGGAGGTGACGGTGGACTACAACGGGGAGACCAAAGTGGCGGTGGCATCCGGAAACGGCCGCCTGAATGCGGTGAGCAATGCCCTGAAGAAGCAGTTCCGCCTGGAGTACGACCTGGTGGTCTACCAGGAGCACGCTCTGGAGGCGAGTTCCAGCTCCCGCGCGATCGCCTACGTGGGCATCCGCGACAAGAACGGCGGACTGCACTGGGGCGCAGGTCTGGACCAGGATATCATCCGCGCGTCCATCAATGCCCTGCTGACCGCGATCAACAACATGATGGCCGGGATCTGTTAAAAATATTTCATAAATATTAAAAAATATTAAAGCGCAAAACTCAAAAACAATGAGTTTTGCGCTTTTTTGTCGAAAATAGAAACAAAAAATCGAACAAAATATTACAAAAATATGAAATAACTATTGACAATGTAACAAATATTACATATAATGACAAAAGAATGGGAGTATAAAAAGAGCAAGAAAGGAAAGGCAGAAATGGAAGTGTCAAAAGCGCTTCTGGAGGTACTGTATAAAAAGGTAAGACGTTTTTGGAGAGGCATATACCGAGATCATTCTGCTGTGGTCATCACGGTAAGCATGTTTGCAGTGGCATTTCTGTTCGCAATGGGGGTCAGCGGGGGAAGCAGAAATCTGATCCGGAAGGGAGCCGGAACACAGACCGGAATTGCCGGAATGAGAGAGGTTCTCGCGGCGGAGACGCCGCAGACCGAGGAATTGCAGGCAGGACTGAAGGGGGTTCTTCATGGGGCGGTTACCATGGAGGAATATCTGAAAGCGGCAGAAGAGATCGATATGGCTGGCGCCAACGAGGAGATCCTGGTCGGCGCGTCCAAGACAAGCAGGCAGAATGCGATCCGCTTTACGCTGGAACACGGGGTCAGATCCGCGGCGGATGTATCGGCGCGCGCCACAAAGCTGGTGCGCGACAACCAGATGTCAAAGAGCGAGTACGACACGCTGCTGCGCATCGTGGAGGCGGAGGCCACCGGGGAAGACCTGGAGGGGAAGATGCTGATCGCGAATGTGATCCTGAACCGCGTGAAAGATGAGCGGTTCCCGGACACTGTGGAAGAAGTGGTGTGGCAGCAGACGGGCGGTATTGCCCAGTTCCAGCCGACCGTGGACGGGAGGATATACTCCGTAGAGGTTTCCGACGACACCATCACGGCGGTGGACAGGGTGCTTGCGGGAGAGGACGAGTCACAGGGAGCACTGTTCTTTATGGCCAGAAAGTCTTCGGACGATGCGAGCGTGGGATGGTTTGACAACACGCTGACGCACCTCTTTGAACACGGGGGCCATGAGTATTATACAATATCAAAAGAAGCAAGAGTGTTTTAACAGAAAGGCGGCAGGCAGCATCCCAAAAGGATGCGGTCCGCCGCCTTCCTGCAGGTTGACTTTTCCGGGAATTGTGGTACACTGAACCCATAAATAAAAATGGCCTGGCAAGAGGGCTTTTGTTTCGGCAAAAAGGAGAACGATATGCAGGAAAAAAAATACGACGTGACCGCATTGGGCGAGATGCTGATCGATTTTATCGAGTGCGGGACAAGTGATCAGGGACATCCGGTGTTTGAGGCGAACCCGGGCGGAGCTCCCTGCAATGTGCTGGCCATGCTGGCAAAACTGGGAAAGAAAACGGCTTTCATCGGGAAGGTCGGGAAGGATCAGTTTGGCTATCAGCTGGAGACAGCGGCCAGGGAAGCCGGCATAGACACTTCCGGCATGCGGATGGATGAAGAGGTGCACACCACACTGGCATTTGTGCACACCTTCCCGGACGGGGACCGGGATTTTTCCTTCTACCGGAACCCGGGCGCGGATATGATGCTGACCAAAGAGGAAGTGGACGACGATATGATCCGCTCCTCCAGACTGTTCCACTACGGAACCCTCTCCTCCACACATCCGGGAGTGAGGGAGGCCACGCGCCATGCCATCGCGGTTGCGGAAGAAGCCGGGCTGCTCATCAGCTTCGATCCCAATCTTCGTCCGCCCCTGTGGGATTCCCTGGAGGACGCGAGGGCGGAGATCGCCTACGGCATGGAGCACTGCGATATCCTGAAGATCTCCGACAATGAGATTGAGTTTATGACGGGCACGGACGATTATGACAAGGCGGTGCAGATCCTCCGGGAGCAGTATGATATTCCGCTCATCCTGGTGACCATGGGAAAAGAGGGAAGCCGCGCCTACTATAAAGATCTGCGGGTGGAGTGCGCTCCGTTCCTGCAGAAAAATACCGTCGAGACGACAGGGGCGGGGGACACGTTCTGTGCCAGCGCCATCAATTATGTGCTGGAGCACGGCCTGGAGAACCTCACGGAGGAAGATCTGAGGGAACTCCTCACGTTCGCCAACGCGGCGGCGTCCCTCATCACCACCAGAAAGGGCGCCCTGAGCGTGATGCCAAAGAGACAGGAAGTGGAGGTATTCATCTATGAATTTACTTTATAAGAGCACGAGGAGCGCGGACACCCGCGTGACGGCGTCGCAGGCCATCCTGAAGGGACTGGCCGGGGACGGCGGCCTGTTTGTGCCGGAGCGCATACCGGTTCTCGATGTGAGCCTGGAAACGCTGAAGGATATGAGCTACCAGGAGACGGCCTACGAGGTCATGAAGCTGTTTTTGACCGATTTTACGGAGCAGGAGCTCAAGTCCTGCATTCAGAAGGCATACGACGTGAAATTTGACACCGAAGAGATCGCCCCCATCAAAGAGGCGGACGGCGTGCACTATCTGGAGCTGTTCCACGGCGCGACCATCGCGTTTAAGGACATGGCGCTCTCCATCCTGCCGCATCTTCTGACGGTCTCCGCGAAGAAGAACCACGCGGAGCACGAGATCGTCATCCTGACGGCCACCTCCGGGGACACCGGGAAAGCTGCCCTGGCGGGATTTGCGGATGTGCCGGGCACGCGCATCATCGTCTTCTATCCGAAGGACGGGGTGAGCCCCATCCAGGAAAAGCAGATGGTCACACAGAAGGGTGCGAACACCTTTGTGGTGGGCATTCGGGGAAATTTCGACGATGCCCAGAACGGCGTAAAAAAGATGTTTAATGACCGGGAGCTGGCGGCGCAGATGGATGCGGCGGGTTTTCAGTTCTCATCCGCAAACTCCATCAACATCGGCCGTCTGGTGCCGCAGGTGGTGTACTATGTGTATGCCTGCGCCAAGCTTTTGAAGAGCGGCGCGCTCGCGGCGGGGCAGGAGCTGAACGTGACGGTGCCCACCGGGAATTTCGGCAACATCCTGGCCGCGTACTACGCGAAAAATATGGGCGTGCCCATCGGGAAGCTGATCTGCGCGTCGAACGACAACAAAGTGCTCTTTGACTTTTTTGAGACGGGCGTCTACGACCGGAACCGTCCCTTTATCCTCACGTCCTCGCCGTCCATGGACATCCTCATCTCCAGCAATCTGGAGCGCCTCATCTACCGCATCGCGGGGGAGGACGCCTCCAGGAACCGGGCTCTGATGGAGGCCCTTGCGGGCACCGGAACCTATGAGATCTCCGGGGAGATGAAGGCGCAGCTGGCGGATTTCGCGGGCGGCTACGCGACGGAGCAGGAGGTGGCGGAAGAGATCCGCAGGATGTACGAAAAAACCGGCTATGTGCTGGATACGCACACGGCGGTGGCCTCCTGTGTGTGCCGCAAATACCGGGAGACGAGCAGGGACGGCCGCTGCATGCTGGTCGCCTCCACGGCGAGCCCCTTCAAGTTTACCAGGAGCGTCATGAACGCCATCGATCCAAAGTATGACGCCATGACGGATTTCGAGCTGGCGGACGAGCTGTCGCGCATAGCGGGGGTAAAAGTGCCGAAGGCCATCGAGGAGATCCGCACGGCGCCCGTGCTGCACGACACGGTGGTGGAGAAGGACGGCATGCAGGATGTCGTAAAAAAGATACTTGGCATTTAAAAACGGTCTGAGAGGTGTAAGAAAATGGGATCCATGTTATCACTGATCGATGTGCTGATCGTGGGAAGCGGCGCATATATTCTGTATGTGTTTTACCAGCTGAAATTTGCGGGCGAGATCAAGGAGGGGCTTCTGCTCCCGCGGGGCGTGAACCCGAAGCACTGCAAGGACAAGGCGGCTTACATCGCCGAGATGTCCCCGAAGGTGCTCGTCTACGGCATCTGTGCCCTGGTCTGCGGCATCCTGGGGATCTTTGAGGACGTATACCATATGCTCGGAAATTATTATCTCCTGGTGCTGATCGTGTTTGTGGGCATCACCGTCTGGTTCGCCGCCCAGGGGAAAAAGGCGGTAAAGAAATATTGGTAACAAAAAATATTGGCGACGGAAAAACGCCGCTCAGCGCTTGCTGAGCGGCGTATATGTTTGACGGTCCTGCACCGCGCGGTACGCGGGCCGGATGATCTTTCCGTTGTTTACCAGTTCCTCCATGCGGTGCGCGCTCCAGCCGACCATGCGGGCCACGGCAAAAATTGGAGTGAATAATTCCGTGGGCAGGTCGAGCATACTATACACAAAACCGCTGTAAAAGTCCACGTTGGGGCTGACGCCCTTGTAGATGCGCCGTTCTCTGGCGATGACTTGCGGCGCGAGGCGCGCCACGTTGGAATACAGCCGGTATTCTTCCTCGCGGCCCTTCTCTTTGGAGAGCAGCTCCACGAAGGATTTCAAAATGTTGGCGCGCGGGTCGGACAGGGAGTATACGGCGTGTCCCATGCCGTAGATCAGACCGGCGTGGTCGAAGGCCTCTTTGTTTAAAAGAGCGCCGAGATAGCGGGAGATCTCCTCGTCGTCGGACCAGTCCGCGATATTTTGCTTCATATCCTCAAACATGCGCACCACCTTGATGTTTGCGCCGCCGTGGCGGGGACCCTTCAGGGAACATAAGGAGGCGGCCATGGCGGAGTAGGTGTCCGTCCCGGAGGACGTGACCACGTGGTTGGTAAAGGTGGAATTGTTTCCGCCGCCGTGCTCCATGTGCAGGATCAGGGCGAGATCCAGGATGCGCGCCTCCAGCTGCGTGTATTTGCTGTCCGGGCGCAGCAGGTGGAGGATATTCTCCGCGGTGGAGAGGTCCTGCTGGGGGACATGGATGAACAGGCTGTTGCCGTCATGGTAATGGCTGAACGCCTGGTAGCCGTACACGGAGAGCACCGGCACGATGCTGATGAGCTGTATGCACTGGCGCAGCACGTTGGGGATGGAGATATCGTCCCCGCGGTCGTCGTAGGCAAACAGGGTGAGGATGCTCCGGGCCAGGGTGTTCATCATGTCGTGGCTCGGGGCCTTCAGGATGATGTCCCGCACAAAGTTGGTGGGCAGGGTCCGGTAGCTGGCCAGAAGTTCGGAAAAATGCTTCAGGCTCCCGGCGTCCGGCAGCCGGCCGAAGAGGAGCAGGTAGGTAACCTCCTCGAAACCGAAGCGGTTGTCGGCGATAAAGCCTTTTACAATGTCCTCGATGTTGATGCCGCGGTAGTAGAGCCTGCCCTCGCAGGGTACTTTCTTGCCGTCCACGATATCGAAGGAGCAGATCTCGGAGATATTGGTCAGGCCGGCCAGCACGCCCTGGCCGTTGATATCGCGCAGGCCGCGCTTTACGTCATAGGTGGTATATAGTTCCGGGTTGATGTTTCCGGACGATTCCATGAGTTTTGCATAGGCAAGGATATCGGGTGTGATCTCTGAAAAATTGGTCATAGGGTATCCTCCGTTCTTCGTTTTTAGGCTGCTTACGGTCGCTTCGCTCGCCAAGTGTGTGATTCTGCGATTCCAGCCGTGTGCCCGCAGAAAACCTGCGGTTTTCTTCGGTCACGGGCCGTTGGCCCTTACAAAGACAGCACCTGGGAAAAGTGTCTGCAAGCAGCCATTTTCCCATCTGCCGTCTTTGCACGGCTGTTTGCTTGCGGGCAAAGCCCTCGGAAAACCTGCGGTTTTCCTCGGTCGCTTCGCTCGCCAAATGTGTGGTTCTGCAGTACCAGCCGTGTGCCCGCAGAAAACCTGCGGTTTTCTTCGGTCACAGGCCGTTGGCCCTTACAAAGACAGCACCTGGGAAAAGTGTCTGCAAGCAGCCATTTTCCCATCTGCCGTCTTTGCAC
>CANRIR010000050.1 GCA_947630735.1 uncultured Marvinbryantia sp. | reverse complement strand
AGGACGCAGTCTGTATAAGGCGCAAGCCTGTGACCGAAGAAATCCAACGGATTTCTGAGGTCAAAGCACGGCTTATATGCGCGGAGTGCACAGACGGCGGCAGGAAAATCGTCTGCTTGCAGACGCATTTTCAGGACGCAGTCTGTATAAGGCGCAAGCCTGTGACCGAAGAAATCCAACGGATTTCTGAGGTCAAAGCACGGCTTATAGCGCGGGGTGCACAGACGGCGGCAGGAAAATCGTCTGCTTGCAGACGCATTTTCAGGACGCGACACAGCTTATATGCGCGGAGTGCACAGACGGCGGAGGGAAAATCGGCACAATGAACACCATCATGGCGGATATGAAAAATGGGATCGACAGGGAAATGATCGCCCGCGCGGGCGAAATACTGCGGGCCGGCGGCCTGGTGGCGTTCCCCACGGAGACGGTGTACGGCCTGGGCGCGAACGCGCTGGATGAGGACGCCGCGTCCAAGATCTACCGCGCGAAGGGCAGACCGTCGGACAACCCGCTGATCGTGCACATTGCGCGGATGGAAGACCTGTATGAGATCGCCGCACAGGTGCCGGAACAGGCGGTGCAGCTGGCGCAGGCCTTCTGGCCGGGGCCGCTCACCATGATCTTTCCCAAAAAGCCCTGTGTGCCGAAGGCCACCACGGGCGGACTGGAAACGGTGGCCGTGCGCATGCCGGATCACACGGCGGCGCTGGAGCTGATCCGGGCGGGAGGCGGGTTCATCGCCGCGCCCAGCGCCAACACGTCGGGGCGGCCAAGCCCCACGACGGCCGCTCATGTGGCGGAGGATCTGGGCGGGAAGATCGACATGATCATCGACGGCGGCAGCGTGGGGATCGGCGTGGAGTCCACCATCGTGGACATGAGCGTGCCCGTTCCCATGATCCTGCGGCCCGGATATATCAATCAGGAAATGCTGCGGGGAGTCATCGGGGAAGTGGTGTCCGATCCGGCGCTCTTTACGGCGGACGCCAAAGAGCCGCCCAAAGCTCCCGGCATGAAATACCGGCATTACGCGCCGAAGGCGCAGATGCTGATCGTGGAGGGAGCCCAGGATTCTGTCATCCTGTGCATCAACCGCCTAGTGCAAGAAGAGCTGCAGAAAGGCGGCCTGCCGGCGGTCATCGCGTCGGAGGAGACAAAAAGCAGTTACGAGGGAGGTATCGTCTGCTCCGTTGGAAGCAGGGAGGAAGAAATCAGCATATCCAGACACCTGTATGCCGTTCTGCGCGAGCTGGACGAGCGCAAGGTCACCAAAATTTTTTCGGAGGCCTTCGACACGCCGGCGCTCGGACAGGCGATCATGAACCGGCTCATCAAGGCGGCAGGGCATCAGGTGCTGAGCGTGTAGGAGGAAAGGTGAGGTAAATGAAAAAGTATGATAAACTGACCTTCATCAGCCGCAGCGACACCTGCCGTGCGCCCATGGCGGAAGCGCTGCTGCAGGCGAAGTTCCTGCTGGAGGACGTCATCGTGGACTCCAGGGGTATGATCGTGCTTTTTCCGGAACCGATAAATCCAAAGGCGCAGGAAGTGATGGAGAAAAACCAGCTTGCCATGCCGGACCATCAGGCGGAACAGCTGACGCGGGATGATTTTGACGAGCGCACGCTGATGCTTGCCATGGAACAGGCCCAGAAGGAAAAAATCCTGGAGGACTACGCCGACGAGGCGAAAAATGTATATACCATCGCAGAGTACTGCGGACAGGGCAAAGATGTGGAGAGTCCTCTTGGAAAAGACATTGCGGCTTACGGAGAGTGCTTTCAGATTTTGAAAGAGATGGTGGACAGACTGGCGGAAGTGATAAAGGAGGAAGATGAGACATGATTGCAATTGCGTGTGACCAGGGCGGGTTCGCCCTGAAAAAAGAGATTTTAAAGCATCTGGACGAGAGGGGGCTTGCGTACCGCGATTTCGGCTGCGACAGCGAGGCGTCGGTGGACTATCCGATCTACGCCCGCAAGGTCACGGACGCCATCACGGGCGGCGAGTGTGATCGCGGAATTTTGATCTGCGGCACCGGCATCGGCATCTCCATCACGGCGAACAAGGTAAAGGGCATCCGCGCGGCGCTCTGCACGGACTGCTTCATGGCGGAGGCCACAAGGCTCCACAACGACGCGAACATCCTTGCCTTAGGCGGCAGAGTGGTCGGGCCGGGCCTCGCCCTCAAAATTGTGGATACGTTTCTGGACACGCCGTTCTCCAACGAGGAGCGGCACAAGAGAAGAATCTCCCTGATCGAGCAGGAGTAAGACCGGGGCCATACGGGCAGGAAGGAGAAGCTATGTCAAAAGTATTTGTGATGGACCATCCCCTGATACAGCACAAGATCGGCATTATCCGCCGGACCGAGACCGGTTCCAGGGATTTTCGCCAGATCATCGGGGAGATTGCGATGCTGATGTGCTATGAAGCCACGAGAGATCTGAAACTGCAGGACGTGGAGATCGAGACGCCCATCTGCAGGACCACGGCGAAGGAGCTGGCCGGAAAGAAGCTGGCCGTCATCCCCATTCTGCGCGCGGGCATCGGCATGGTGGAGGGCATGCTCGCCATGATCCCTGCGGCCAAGGTGGGCCACATCGGCCTGTACCGTGACCCGGAGACCTTAAAGCCGGTGGAATACTACTGTAAATTGCCCGGGGACTGCGCGGAGCGCGAAGTCTTCGTGGTGGATCCCATGCTGGCGACGGGCGGTTCCGCCGTGGAGGCCATTCAGATGCTGAAGAACAAGGGTGTGAAAAACATCCATTTCATGTGCATCATCGCCGCGCCGGAAGGCATCGAGGCCATGCAGGAGGCCCACCCGGACGTGGACGTCTACGTCGGCGCAAAGGACGAGGGCCTGAACGGCCACGGCTACATCGTGCCGGGTTTGGGCGACGCGGGCGACCGCATCTTTGGAACCAAATAACAGACCGCGGTCACCTGGCGTCCAGAGACTCCAGATATTTCTGCAGTTCGCCGAAATGTCCGCTGTATATGGTCTGCAAAAGCCAGTTGAGCTGGCGCAGAGAGATCAAAAGCTGTTCTTCCGAGATCAGCTTTTTTTCTGTGGCCTCCGCCAGTTCGTCCAGGTCCATCACCTTCACGGTGCCGTCGGGGTACACCAGCACGTCCGCCAGCAGGTCGATGAACACATACGTGTCGGTCTCGGGGTCGTAGGTGTGGGTAATGATGTCGCAGTACCAGCAGATAAGCCGGCCGTCGTGGTCAAAAAATTTGCTCACCTTGATCCCCTTGTCCAGGAAAAAGGCGGAGAGGCCGTGGCTTAAATCTTTTTTCGGCCGGATGGTCTTCCACTTTGTGATGATCAGGCCGTCCTCGATGCGCAGGATCTCGTCGTCCTTCAGCAGCACACACTCGTTGGGGATCAGTCGCTTGCGGTATAAAACAGGAGTGTTCATAAGAGTGTCCTTTCCGGGAAAAAACGGGGCCGCCGCAGATCTGCGGCAGCCCCGTATGGTTCTTAGCCCATCACAACAGTTACATGATATTCTTTCTTGCCGTCCACAGGCGTGATGATGTTGCCCGCAACGGATCCGCCGTCCACCGTCATGGAGACGACGCCCTTTTCCACGTGGTTCGGATTCTGCACGTCGATGTGGTAAACCGCTCCGCGGAACTCGCGCGTTACCTTAAAGCCGTCCAGCCTGGAGGGGATGCACGGATCCACCTTCAGTCCGGCGTAATCCGGCTGGATGCCCAGGATGTACTGGGAGACATTCACAAACGTCCAGGCCGCGGTGCCCGTCAGCCAGCTGTTCTTCGCCTCGCCGTGGCGCACGGCGTCGGCACCCGCGATCATCTGGGAGTACACATACGGCTCGGTGCGGTGGATCTCGCTGATGTCCTCAATGTAGGCCGGGCATGTCCTCTCGTAAACCTGGAACGCGCGGTCGCCCCTGCCGATCACGGTCTCCGCGATGGAGATCCAGGGATTGTTGTGGCAGAAGATGCCGGCGTTCTCTTTGTATCCGGGCGGATAGGAAGAAATCTCGCCGAGGTTCACATAGTATTTGGTGTAGGCCGGCTGCAGCAGCATGATGCCGTACTTGGTATCCAGATGCTTCTGCACGGAATCCAGAGCCTTTTTCGCCTCGCCTGTCTCGGCACCGATGCCCGCGATGACGCAGAAGCCCTGCGGCTCGATGAAGATCTTGCCCTCCTCGCAGTCCTTGGAGCCAACCTTCGCGCCGAAAGCGTCGTAGGCGCGCATGAACCATTCGCCGTCCCAGCCCGCGTCGAGCACGGCCTTCTCCATGTCGGCCACCTCTTTTAACGCGGCCTCCTTCATGTCGTCCTTGCCGAGCAGGCCGCAGATCGTGGCAAACTCACGGCCGTACTTCACAAACATGCCTGCGATGAACACGGACTCCGCCACGGGGCCCTCGCTGGGGCCGAAGGTCTGGAAGGATTCGCCCGGCACCTCGGAGAAGCAGTTGAGGTTCAGGCAGTCGTTCCAGTCTGCGCGGCCGATGAGCGGCAGCTTGTGCGGGCCCTTGTGGGTCACGATATAGTTGAACGAGCGGTTCAGATGCTCGAATAAGGTCTGCGCCTTGCTCTCGTCGTTGTCGAAGGGCACCATCTCATCCAGGATGGTAAGGTCGCCGGTCTCGCGGATGTAAGCGCCGGTCCCGGCGATGAGCCACAGGGGATCGTCGTTGAACCCGCTGCCGATGTCGGAGTTGCCCTTCTTGGTAAGCGGCTGGTACTGATGGTACGCGCTGCCGTCCTCAAACTGCGTGGAGGCGATGTCGATGATGCGCTCCCGCGCGCGCTCCGGGATGAGGTGCACGAAGCCCAGAAGATCCTGGCAGGAATCGCGGAAGCCCATGCCGCGGCCGGTTCCAGATTCGTAATAGGAAGCGGAGCGGGACATGTTGAAGGTAACCATGCACTGATACTGGTGCCAGATGTTTACCATGCGGTTCAGCTTCTCCTCGGAGGAGTCCAGCGTGTATTTGGAGAGCAGACGGTTCCAGTCGGCGGCGAGCGCCTCCATGGCCGCGTCCACCTGCTCGTCGGTGCGGTACTTCGCGAGAAGGGCCAGGGCCGGTTTCTTGTTGATGACGCTGGGGGCTTCCCACTTGTCCTCCACCGGGTTCTCGATGTAGCCGAGCACGAAGATGAGGGATCTGGACTCGCCCGGAGCCAGCTTCACATTGATCTGGTGGGAGCCGATGGGCGACCAGCCGCTGGCGATGGAATTGCCTGCCTTGCCGGCCGTCACGACAGCCGGAGCGGTGGGTGTGCCGTATGCGCCCAGGAAGGTGTCGCGGTCGGTGTCAAACCCGTCGATCTCAGTGTTGACGGAGTAGACGGCGTAGTGGTTCCTGCGCTCGCGGTACTCGGTCTTGTGGTAGATGTCAGAGCCGATCACTTCCACCTCGCCGATGCTCAGGTTCCTCTGGAAGTTGGTCATGTCGTCCATGGCGTTCCAGAGACAGAACTCTATGTAGGAAAATACGGAGATCTCCTTCGGGGCGTCCGACTTGTTGGTGAGAACCAGACGGTTTACCTCGCAGGCGTCGCCCACCGGGACAAACGCCAGAAGGGAGGCCTCCAGGCCGTTCTTAGAGGAAGTAAACTTCGAGTAGCCCATGCCGTGGCGGCACTCGTAGGAATCGAGCTCCGTCTTGGTGGGCTGCCAGCCCGGGTTCCAGACAATGTCGCCGTCCTTGATAAAGTAGTACTTTCCGTTGGCGTCGGCCGGGATGTCGTTGTAGCGGTACCTGGTAATACGCAGCAGCTTTGCATCCTTATAAAAGCTGTAGCCGCCGCACGTATTGGAGACCAGGGAGAAGAAGTCCTGGCTGCCGAGGTAATTGATCCAGGGCAGGGGAGTTCTGGGTGTTGTGATGACGTATTCTTTGTTCGCGTCATCGAAGAATCCAAATTTCATACTTAGCCCTCCATCGTGTGTACACCATTTGGGAAATCGTTTAAGTAAATAGATGTACAAGTTCCTTTTTTTCCAGTATATTATAATTTGAAGGGAAAATCAACTGAAATGTGGAAAGAAATAGGTTGAAAAAGTTAGAAAAATGAACTAGAATAGAACGCAAGTCCCGGCAAAGCCGGATGTATTCGAAGATCCGAGGAGTGAGATTATGGCGAAAGACAAGAAATTAGTGGAAGCGATCACCTCCATGGAGGAGGATTTCGCGCAGTGGTACACCGATGTGGTGAAAAAGGCGGAACTGATCGACTATACCAGCGTGAAGGGCTGCATGGTCATCAAGCCGGCGGGCTACGCCATCTGGGAAAATATACAGCACGAGCTGGACCGGCGCTTTAAGGAGACGGGGGTGCAGAACGTCTATCTGCCCATGTTCATCCCGGAGAGCCTGCTCCAGAAGGAAAAAGACCATGTGGAAGGGTTTGCGCCGGAGGTTGCCTGGGTGACCATGGGCGGGCTGGAGCCGCTGCAGGAGAAGATATGCGTGCGCCCCACGTCCGAGACGCTGTTCTGCGATTTCTACGCGAACGATGTGCATTCCTACCGCGACCTGCCGAGGGTGTACAACCAGTGGTGCTCCGTGGTGCGCTGGGAGAAGACCACGCGGCCGTTTTTGCGCTCCCGTGAATTTTTGTGGCAGGAGGGCCACACGGCGCACGCCACGGCCGAGGAGGCCGAGGAGCGGACCATCCAGATGCTGAACGTGTACGCGGATTTCTGCGAGGAGGCGCTGGCCATCCCCGTGATCAAAGGCAGAAAGACCGACAAGGAAAAGTTTGCCGGCGCGGAGGCCACCTACACCATCGAGTCGCTGATGCACGACGGCAAAGCCCTGCAGTCCGGCACCAGCCACAACTTCGGCGACGGCTTCGCGAAGGCGTTCGGCATACAGTTTACCGATAAAGACAACACCTTAAAATATGTGCACCAGACCTCCTGGGGCCTGAGCACCCGCATGATCGGCGGCATCATCATGGTGCACGGCGACAACAGCGGGCTGGTGCTTCCCCCGTTCATCGCGCCCGTGCAGGTGATGGTCATCCCCGTGCAGATGCAAAAAGAGGGCGTGCTGGACAAGGCGAGAGAGATCGAGCAGGCGCTTGCGCAGGCGGGTCTTCGCGTGAAGCTGGACGACTCCGAGAAGAGCCCCGGCTGGAAATTCTCCGACCAGGAGATGCGCGGCATCCCGGTGCGCGTGGAGCTGGGCCCGAAGGACATCGAGGCGGGGCAGGCCGTCATTGTGCGCCGCGACACCCGCGAAAAGATCTTCGCCCCCATCGGCGAGCTGGCGGGCAGGATCCGCGAGACGCTGGACGTTATGCAGAAGGATATGCTGGAGCGCGCGCGGGCACACCGCGACGCCCACACCTACACCGCGCACGATCTCGCGGAGTTAAAGGACATCGCGGACAACAAACCGGGCTTCATCAAGGCCATGTGGTGCGGCTGCCGGGAGTGCGAGGACGCCTTAAAGGAAGAGGCGGGCGTGACATCCCGCTGCATCCCGTTTGAGCAGGAAAAGATCGGGGACGTGTGCGTTTACTGCGGAAAACCCGCCAAAAAGATGGTATACTGGGGCAAAGCGTATTAAATTTCCCATTGACAAAGGGTTTTTTACGGTTTATATTTATTTCAAATTTATTTGGTGCCTGTCCCGGCGGTTGTCGCAAAAAGATCGCGGGTGCGCGCCATTTAAACACATTTTTTAAGAGGAGGACAAGATTATGAAAAAGTTTAACAAAGTGATCGGTGCTGCTGTGGCGGCAGCTATGGTTGCAAGTGCCGTGGCAGTTCCGGCAGCGGCGGAAGAAGGCACGTTCAAGATCGGCGGCATCGGCCCGGTAACCGGCGCGGCGGCAGCGTACGGCAGCGCGGTTATGAACGGCGCGCAGATCGCGGTGGACGAGATCAACGAGGCCGGCGGCGTGAACGGCGCACAGCTGGAGTTCAACCCGCAGGACGACGAGCACGACGCGGAGAAATCCGTAAACGCGTACAACACCCTGAAAGACTGGGGCATGCAGATGCTTCTCGGCTCCGTTACATCCGCACCGTGTATCGCTGTGGAAGCGGAAGCTGTGAACGACAACATGTTCCTGCTCACACCGTCAGGCACAGCCGTGGAGTGCATCTCCGGCGATAACGCGTTCCGCGTATGCTTCTCCGACCCGGCACAGGGCACAGAGTCCGCAAAGTTCATCGGCGAGAACGGCCTTGCCACAAAGGTAGCCGTGATCTACGACAGCTCCGATGTATATTCTTCCGGTATCTACGATGCGTTCCAGACGGAAGCCGCAAATCAGCCGTTTGAGATCGTTGCTTCCGAGTCCTTTACGGCGGACAGCAAGACCGACTTCTCCGTACAGCTGCAGAAAGCAAAAGATTCCGGCGCAGAGCTGGTATATCTTCCGTTCTATTATAATGAGGCCTCTCTGGTATTCCAGCAGGCGGCCGGTATGGACTTCGCCCCGCTGTGGTTCGGCGTGGACGGCATGGACGGCATCCTTTCCGTGGAAGGCTTCGACACCTCCCTCGCAGAGGGCGTAATGCTGCTTACCCCGTTCAGCGCGAGCGCAGAGGATGAGAAGACCCAGAGCTTCGTGACAAAATATCAGGATCTGTACGGCGAGGTTCCGAACCAGTTCGCGGCAGACGCATACGACGGCATCTACATCCTGAAGGCTGCTCTGGAGCAGGCCGGCGCAACGGCGGATATGGACGCGAGCGCGATCTGCGACGCCCTGAAGGCCGCTATGCAGGAGATTACCTACGACGGCATTACCGGCACACAGATCACATGGGGCGCTGACGGCGAGCCGATCAAAGCTCCCATCGCTGTGAAGATCGTGAACGGCGCATACGAATTTATGTAATGTCACGATTGCGCAGCAATCGTGATCCCAAGAATGTCACGATTGTGTAACAATCGTGACCCCAGAAATATCACGATTGAGTTTACCTACAGTTGACCCGACAGGGGGTTGCAAGAGCAACCCCCTGTTTTGAAGTATAGAGGTGGCCTATGAGTTTCTTATCTTATTTGATCAATGGCATCAGTCTCGGCAGTGTATATGCCATAATCGCGCTGGGTTATACCATGGTTTACGGCATTGCCAAGATGCTGAATTTTGCCCACGGCGATGTCATCATGGTGGGCGGTTACGCGGCCCTGACCATGATGCTGAGCCTGAACGCACATCCCCTGGTGGGCGTGCTGGTGGCAATTGTGGTATGTACAGTGCTGGGTATTACCATTGAGGCGGTGGCATACCGTCCCCTGCGCGGGGCGGCTTCCCCTCTGGCCGTGCTGATCACGGCCATCGGCGTGAGCTATTTCCTGCAGAATGTGGTCCTTTTGATCTTTGGCTCCAACCCGAAGAGCTTCCAGTCGGTGGTCCCGCTGCCGGATCTGAAGCTGGCGGACGGCGCGCTCACGATCACGGCGGAGACGATCGTCACGATCACAAGCTGCATTATCATCATGATCGTGCTGACCACGTTCATCAATAAAACAAAGACCGGGCAGGCCATGCAGGCCGTGTCCGAGGATAAAGGCGCGGCGCAGCTGATGGGGATCAACGTCAACAAGACCATCGCTCTGACCTTCGCCATCGGTTCCGGCCTTGCGGCCGTGGCGGGCGTACTGCTCTGCTCGGCCTACCCGTCCCTCTCGCCGTACACCGGCTCCATGCCGGGCATCAAGGCGTTTGTGGCGGCGGTGTTCGGCGGCATCGGCTCCATTCCGGGGGCCATGCTGGGCGGCATCCTGCTGGGCGTGATCGAGATCCTGGCCAAGGCCTATATCTCCTCCCAGCTTGCGGACGCCATTGTGTTTGCCGTGCTGATCGTGGTGCTGCTTGTGAAGCCCACCGGACTGCTGGGCAAGCCGATCCAGGAGAAAGTGTAGGTGACGGGGATGAAGAGTAAGAAAAAGAACTTTCGGAGCAATATGATAACCTATGCCATCGTGATCGCGGCGTTTGTCATCATGCAGATCCTGCGCGGCACGGGGCATATCTCCAGCCTGTTTGAGGGGCTTCTGGTGCCTATCTGCGTGTACGTGATCCTGGCCGTCTCCTTGAACCTGGTGGTGGGCATTTCCGGCGAGCTGAGCCTGGGCCACGCGGGCTTTATGTGCGTGGGCGCGTTCGCCAGCGCGTTTTTCACGAAATGCGCGCAGAACGCCATCCCCGTGTCCGGCGTGCGGTTTGCGCTGGCGATCCTGATCGGCGCTGTGGTGGCGGCAGTGCTCGGCGTTTTGATCGGCATCCCGGTGCTGCGCTTAAAAGGCGACTATCTGGCCATCGTCACGCTGGCGTTCGGCGAGATCATTAAAAACGTGATCAACGTATTTTACATCGGCAGGGACGTCAACGGGATCCACATTTCCATGAAAGATAAATTTTCGCTCGGCATGGAGGCGGACGGCGAGATGCTGCTCAACGGCCCGCAGGGCATCACGGGCATCCCGAAGGACTCCAGCTTTGTGGTGGGATTTATCCTGATCCTGATCACGCTGTTTATCGCCCTGAACCTGATCAACTCCCGCGACGGGCGCGCCATCAAGGCGATCCGCGACAACCGGATCGCGGCGAGCTCCATCGGCATCAATATCACAAAATACAAGCTGATGGCGTTTACCATCTCGTCGGCCCTGGCGGGCATGGCGGGAGCCCTGTACTCCCACAACCTCGCCACACTGCAGGCGTCGAAATTTAACTTCAACACCTCCATCCTGGTGCTGGTGTTCGTGGTGCTGGGCGGCATCGGGAACATCCGGGGCTCCGTGATCGCGGCGGTGGTGCTGACGGCCCTGCCCGAGCTTCTGCGCGGCCTGGCGGATTACCGCATGCTCATCTACGCCATCGTGCTGATCGTGATGATGCTCTTCAACTGGGCACCGAAGGCGCTGGAGTGGCGCGAGCGCTATCTGGGGCGCTTCTTCAAGAAATCTGCGAAGGAGGGCGAGTAGGATGGCACCAATGCTGGAAGTGAAAAATCTGGGGATCTCATTCGGAGGCCTGCGCGCCGTAAATGCGTTTGAGATGACCATTCAAAAAGGCGAGCTCTACGGTCTGATCGGGCCGAACGGCGCGGGCAAGACCACGGTGTTCAACCTGCTCACCGGCGTGTACAAGCCCAGCGAGGGCATTGTGAAGCTGGACGGCGAGGACATCACGGGCAAGACTACCATAGAGATCAACAAGCATGGCATCGCGCGGACGTTTCAGAACATCCGTCTGTTTAAGGAGATGTCGGTGCTGGACAACGTGAAGGCCGGGCTGCACAACGATTACAGATATTCCACCCTGGCGGGCATCTTCCGCCTGCCCTCCTACTGGAAAGTGGAGAAGGAGATGGACGAGCGCGCCATGGAGCTTTTAAAGGTGTTCGACCTGGACAAAGAGGCGGATTACCTGGCCTCCAACCTGCCCTACGGCAAGCAGCGCAAGCTGGAGATCGCGCGGGCGATGGCCACCAACCCGAAGCTGCTGCTTCTGGATGAGCCGGCGGCGGGCATGAACCCGCACGAGACGGCGGAGCTGATGGAGACCATCCACTTTGTGCGCGACCAATTTGATATGACGATCCTTCTGATCGAGCATGATATGAAGCTGGTGGGCGGCATCTGCGAGAAACTGACGGTGCTGAACTTCGGGGAAGTGCTGTGTCAGGGAAACACCGCCGATGTGTTAAAGGACCCGCAGGTGATCACGGCGTACCTCGGCGAATAGCCGAAAGGCAGTACCTTAGAAAGAAAGAGGAAGATCATATGGCAATGCTTGAAGTGAAAGACCTGGAGGTGTACTACGGCATGATCCGGGCGATCAAGGGAATTTCCTTCCAGGTAAACGAGGGCGAGGTCATTGCGCTCATCGGCGCGAACGGCGCGGGCAAGACCACGATCCTGCACACCGTCACAGGGCTGTTAAGCCCCAAGAAGGGAAGCGTCGTGTTTGAGGGCAGGGACATCACAAAGGTTCCCGCGCACAAGATCGTGTCCCTGGGCATGGCCCATGTGCCGGAGGGGCGGCGCGTATTCGCGCAGCTTACCGTGTACCAGAACCTGATGATGGGGGCCTTCACGAGAACGGACAAGGGCGAGATCGAGGAGAGCCTGGCGGCCGTCTACAAGCGTTTCCCCCGTCTGGAGGAGAGAAAGAACCAGGTGGCGGGCACCTTATCCGGCGGCGAACAGCAGATGCTGGCCATGGGGCGGGCGCTCATGTCCAAGCCGCGCATCATCCTGATGGACGAGCCGTCCATGGGACTTTCGCCCATACTGGTGAACGAGATCTTCGACATCATCCAGAAGGTCAGCGCGGGGGGCACCACGGTGCTCCTGGTGGAGCAGAACGCCAAGAAGGCGCTCTCCATCGCGGACCGCGCGTATGTGCTGGAGACGGGCAAGATCGTGCTGGAGGGCGACGCGAAGGAGCTGATGAACGACGACTCCATCAAGAAGGCCTATCTGGGAGAGTGAGATGGGAAGACCGCCGGCGGCACGGCAAAAAATATGCACAAAACAGGGGCTACGCACCCCTGTTTTTTATTGCGGAATTCCAGAATATAGCGTATACTGTTTCTTAGAAAAACGCTGATAAAGGAGGGGTTTTTATGAGGAATGTGATCGTGACGATCGCGAGACAGTACGGAAGCGGCGGAAAGACCGTGGCGCAGATGTACGCGAAAAAGAACGGGATCCCCTGCTATGGGCGGGACATTCTGCGCATGGCTTCGGATGAGAGCGGCATCAACGAGACGCTGTTCGCACAGGTGGACGAAAAGCTGTCCAACGGTTCCCTGTTCGGCATCTCCAAGCGGATCTACCGCGGGGAGCTTCTGCCGCCCACCAGCGATGAGTTTACCTCGCCGCAGAATCTGTTCAACTACCAGGCGAAGATCATCCGCGACCTGGCGGACAAGGGGCCCTGCGCGTTTGTGGGCCGCTGCGCGGATTTTGTCCTCTCGGACAGGCAGAACGTGGTGAGCGTGTTCGTGCACGCGCCGAAGGATTACTGCCTGGAGCAGGCGAGGCTGCGCAACTCCATGACCACGGCGGATCTGGAAAAGTTTATCGCCAAGACCGACAAGTTCCGGGGCGATTTTTACCACTACTACACGGGCCGCGAGTGGAGCGACGCCAGAAACTACGATCTCTGCCTGGACAGCAGCAAACTGGGCTTTGACGGCTGCGTGGAGGCCATCGAGGCCTACATCAACGTGCGCTTTAAGAGCGTGGAGGCGTGAGGCGGCGCGGGCGGACAGTCCCAGGCGCTTCTAGAAGAAACCGGTTTTGAAAAAAAGAGGGAGGCGGGATTTTGGATATCAACAGAGTATTTGTGATTGTTTTGGACAGCTACGGGATCGGCCACGCGCCGGACGCGGCGGACTTTGGGGACGAGGGGGCGAACACCCTGGGCACCATCCGCAGATCGCCGCGGTACTGCACGCCCAACCTGGAAAAGCTGGGGCTTTTCTGCATCGACGGCGTGGAGCCCTCCGAGAACCAGCCGCCCCTTGCGGGCTCTTACGGCAGGCTGACGGAGGCTTCCCTGGGGAAGGACACCACCATCGGGCACTGGGAGATTGCGGGCATCATCTCCAAAAAACCGCTGCCGGTGTACCCCAAGGGGTTCCCGCAGGAGATCCTGGATAAGCTGACGGAGGCCACCGGGCGCGGGATCCTCTGCAACATGCCCTACTCGGGCACTGAGGTCATTGCAAAATACGGCGAGGAGCACATGAAGACGGGCAAGCTGATCGTGTACACCTCCGCGGACAGCGTGCTGCAGATTGCGGCCCACGAGGAGATCGTCCCCCTGGAGACCCTGTATGAGTACTGCCATAAGGCGCGGGAGATCATGACCGGCGAACACGGCGTGGGGCGCATCATCGCGCGGCCCTTCATCGGGCAGCCCGGGAACTTTACCAGGACCCCGCACCGCCACGACTACTCCCTGCAGCCCCCCGCGCCCACCATGCTGGACGCGCTGGTAGAAAGCGGGCTTGACACCCTGGGGGTGGGCAAGATCTTCGACATCTTCGCGGGCAAAAACATCCAGAAGACCGTCTCCATCGAAAATAATGTGGACGGCATGGAGAAGACTCTGGCGTTCCAGAAGGAGGATTTCCACGGGCTCTGCTTCGTGAACCTGGTGGATTTCGATATGGTCTACGGACACCGCAACGATATAGACGGCTACGCGAACGCCGCCACGGTCTTTGACGGCCAGCTGGGCCAGTTTATGGCGGCCATGCGCGGCGACGACGCGCTCATCATCACGGCGGACCACGGCTGCGACCCGGGCTATCCCGGGACCGACCACACCCGGGAGTGCACGCCGGTGCTGGTGTACGGCGCCGGGATCAAAGCGGGCGTGAACCTGGGCACCGGGCGCACCTTCGCGAACATCGGGGCCACCGTGCTGGATATGCTGGGGGTGAAGGGGGATATTCAGGGAGAGAGCTTTTATGGAAGGTTGAAATAGAGGGGGGAGTGCATCGCAAGCCCGCCGAAGCGCGTTGTGTCCAACGATTAGTTTAGGCCCCGCCGAAGCGCCCCTGTGTTTCCTGTTCTTCCCGAAAACGACAGATCGTGCAAAATGTTCCCGTCTGGAATGACAGGCCGAAGGCCTGTCCTCCATCCGGGGACATTTTTTTGCCCGTCCTGTCTTTTTCGAGGAAGTACAGTTGAAGCACAGGGGTGCTTCTGGCGGGGTAAGATGCACTGCAACTCGGCGATATATAATTGCTAGGGTGTTGGAACGAAGGGATACTTCCGGCGGGGTGTGCGCTGCCAGTGTAATGAGGCACATGAGTGCTTCCGGCGGGGTGTGCGCTGCCAGTGAAATGAAACACAGATGCGCTTCCGACGGGACAAGGTACGTAATCTTTCAGGATTGAAATCCCATAACATCAGATATACGATAAATAAATTTAATAACATATACATATTATAGTTGATATTGCACATAAACGATGATATAATAAGGTAGAACTGGAGAAAGAACCAAGGGAAAGCGGTAAATGCGGATCATGTGGTTTTTGCTTGTAAAACGGCGCATTCCGGTGTACAATGATGGTACATTCGGAAGCGCCATGGAAGAAAAGGTGGTGTAAAGAATGGCAGAAGGAAACCGTAAATATAAGGATTCCCTATTTTGTGACCTGTTCTATTTGGACCGGGATGCGAAGGCGAACCTGCTGTCGCTGTATAACGCCCTGCACGGCACGGCTTATACGGATGAGGCGATGATCGAGCTGGTGCGGCTGGAGGATGTGCTGTTCCGGAATATGAAGAACGATGTGGCGTTCCTGGTGGGGGACCGCCAGATCGTCCTGGGGGAGCAACAGAGCACTTTGAACGGGAA
>CANRIR010000049.1 GCA_947630735.1 uncultured Marvinbryantia sp. | reverse complement strand
AAAATTGTGGGAGTGGTCATCAATGCCCATGAGAAATATGAATCTCACGTCCTGGAGGACGCCTTTATCGCCTCGGCGCTCAATGCTCTCAGCGCGGAGACGGCCCGGCGCGGATTGCAGATGATGGTGAAGGCTGTGAACGCCCTTGAAGAGATCGTCTCCTTCGCCACCATGTGGAACCTGGAGGGGCTGGTACTCATCGGCTTTTGCAACACGGATTACGGGTGCCTCAGAGAGAATGTCCGCGTACCCTTTGCGGTCTACGACGCCTGTGGCGTCACAGCGGAGCGGGTTTGCGCCGTGAACATCGACGACCGGCATGGGGGATTTCAGGTGGGCGAGTATTTCCGCCTTTGCGGGCACGAGCGTGCCCTGTGCCTCTCGGACAACGATATTGACATGGATCTGGAACGCTGGAAGGGCTTTCGGGAAGGCCTCGGGAGCGGCGCGGAGTTTATGATGATTCCGATGATCAAGGCAGAGCGGATGGCCTTTTACCGAGAGAAGTTGCCCAAGATCAGGAGCTTCACGGCAGTTTTTGCTGTATCGGATTACTATGCGGTTGATCTTATCCGTTTTTTGCAAAGCAACGGCGTGGATATACCGGGCGAGATCTCTATCGCCGGATTTGACGACACGCCCCTCTGCGGACTGGTCTACCCTGCCCTTACCACGGTCCGTCAGGACAATGCGGAACGCGCCAGGGCAGCACTGGACGCTATCGCAAAAATGCGGGCCGGTGAGCCGGTGGAACCGGTCATTACTCTCTCCACATCCCTGGTGATCCGGGGCAGCACAAGGAATTGCTGAACGGATTGATTTTGACATTGTATTGTCATTTTCAACAAAAATTACGTTCCATTTTTGTCACAGCTTACAGATTTAAGTTTTGAAAAGAATTCCTCCATCCGCTTATAATGGACGTATGAAGGAATTTTTACAATTATGGAGGCTGACATGGAACGAAAAATCGTACTTCTCCGTTCCGTCTGCGCTTTGGCCATTCCCGTGGCGCTGCAGTCCATGCTCCAGGCGTCCTTCGGCGTGGTGGATCAGGTCATGATCGGTCAGCTCGGGGGCGTGGAGGTGGCCGCTGTTGGTCTTGCCGGGAAATTCACGGGGATTTATAACGTGGTTGTCTCCGCCGTGGGCGCTGTGGCGGGGATTATGATCTCCCAGTACATAGGCCAGAAAAATACCGCCGAGACGCGGCGGAGCCTGGTCCTCAATCTGCGGGTGTGCGTCCTACTGGCCGCGCTGTTTACGGTGGCCGGTATCCTTGTTCCGGAGCGGATCATGGGCCTTTATATCGCGGACACTGCGACCGCACAAACGGCGGGGCAGTATCTCGCCATCGTCTCCGGCACCTTCCTTCCTGCGGCGGGGATTACCATATTGTCCACCAACCTGCGGTGTATGGAAAAGGCATCTCTTCCGCTCTGCGCCGGGATCGTCTCGGCGGCGGTCAACACCGGCCTCAACTGGATATTGATTTTCGGCAAGCTGGGCGCACCGACTCTCGGCGTTACGGGAGCGGCGCTGGCGACGCTGATCTCTCAGCTTGTCTATTTCATGGTCATTCTTGGGATGTATGCCAAATACCGGGGGCGGGCAAAGATAGCCCCGGACGGTCCCTTTGCCTGGGGCCAGTACCTTTCCATGCTGCTGCCGCTGCTGGTCAGCGAATTTATGTGGGTCCTGGGCGAAAACGTGTATGCAGGCATTTACGGCCACCTGGGCACTGAAGCCACCGCCGCTATGACGCTGACGAACCCCGTGCAGTCCCTGGCTATCGGAGCACTGTGCGGCCTGAGTCAGGCGGCGGCGATCCTCATCGGCAAGCGCCTTGGGGACGGGAATCGGGAGATGGCTTACTGGGAGGCGAAAAAGCTCCTTCTCTATGGCCTGGCGGGTTCCCTGCTGCTGTCTGTGATGATTTCCTTTGTAAGCCCCTGGTATGTGCGCATTTTCAAGGTGGAGGCGGGCATCCGCGATCTGACGGCCCAGATCCTGACCGCCTATGCCGCGGTCTTGCCCTTCAAGGTGCTGAACATGATCATCGGCAGCGGCATCCTGCGCAGCGGCGGAAAGACGACCTACGTCATGGCCATCGACCTGATGGGCACCTGGCTTTTCGGCGTACCCCTGGGCCTTATCACCGCTTTCGTGTTCCACTGGCCCATCCCCCTGGTCTATCTCACTTTGTCCATGGAGGAGTGCATCCGCTTCGCCGTCTCCCTCGTCGTTTTCAAGCGCTGCGGATGGATGAACCAGCTGAAAGCGTGAGGGCACAAAAACTTGTCATTCCAGTATCTTTCTGGTTAGTACACATTATCAGTAACAAGGTCAATCGAGTATCAGAGGAACGACGTAAATTTGAAAGAGAGTATTATCAAAAAAAGAAAAAACCCTTCTTGACAAGAAAACCGGCGCGTGGTATAAAAATTGTGAGTTGTTTCTAAAAAATAATAATTGGCATGCGACAAAGGCGTTTGGAATATTCCAGACGTCTTTTTTTGTTGGGCTGTGTGAGAGACATGCCGCATTGTCAACGGGAAGGCGAGGGATGAAACATGCAAAACATTGAACTGACCAGGCAGGCGGAAACGGTAAACGAGCTGTTGGCGCGATACGGCGTTAAATTCGGGATATACAAGAACAACGAGTTCAAGGAGCAGCTCTTCCCGTTTGACACAATCCCAAGGATCATCAGGAAAGATGAGTTCGCGTATCTGGAAAAAGGGCTGAAACAGCGGGTCATGGCCCTCAACTGCTTTATTCGTGACATTTACGGCGAAAAGAAGATCATTCGGGACAAAGTCGTGCCCGAAGAGTTCGTATACATCTCGTCGGGGTATCTGGCACCTTGCGATGGCGTGCTGCCGCCCAGAGGGATATACACCCACATCGCGGGGATCGATCTGGTACAGGGCAGGAATGAGGAGTGGTATGTGCTGGAGGATAATCTGCGGGTACCGTCGGGGGCGTCCTATCCGATGATTGCCAGAGAAATCTGCAGAAGGAGCAGTCCTGTCACTTTCGAGACATACCATGTGGAAGATAACAGATACTACGCAAAACTGTTGCGCAGGGCGATGGACTATGTCAATACGGGAGGGCATACGGTCATTCTTACGCCGGGACGCTACAACGCTGCATACTTCGAGCATTCTTACTTCGCGGAAAAGACGGGCGCGCATCTGGTAACGGGCAGTGAACTCATGGTGGAGGACGATTATCTGTACTTTGTCGATTACTCCGGCAGGCGGGAGAAAGTGGGAGCCGTTTACAGAAGGATTTCCGACGAGTATCTCGATCCCATGACCTTCAACGAGGAGTCGGTCATCGGTATTCCGCATATATATGACGTGTACCGGAAAGGTCATGTGGCGCTCCTCAATGCGCCGGGCAATGGCGTGGCAGACGACAAAGGGATCTACTACTTTGTGCCGAAGATGGTGCGGTATTATCTCGGAGAGGAGCCAATCTTACAGAATGCGCCGACTTACCTGCCCTACTATGAGGAGGATATGCGGTATGTGCTGGAGCATTTCGACAATCTTGTATTAAAAGATGTGGCGGAGGCAGGAGGGTACGGAGTCGTCTTCGCAGACAGGATGACGGCGCAGCAGAAGGCGGACTTTATCGCGCTTTTAAAGAGAGAGCCGAGAAGATTCATCGCGCAGGAGGTCATCGACTTTAAGGACATCGATATTGTAGAGAACGCGAAGCGTGTGCCGCGCAAGGCGGATCTGAGGGCGTTCGTTCTGATGGCGGACGAACCGATCGTCTGGAAGAGCGGCCTGACGCGTTTTTCCAGAGATCCGGATTCTTTTATCGTCAACTCGTCGCAGGGAGGAGGATTTAAAGACACATGGGTATTATCTCAGTAGAAAACTTAGACAGACTGTTCTGGCTCGGCAGATATTCCGAGCGGGTCTACACGTCGGCAAGGCTGTTCGCGGACAGCTTTGACAGGATGATAGACATGGATATGGACAACTATGCGGCTTTTTGCAGGCAGTTGGATATTCCCAATATTTACAGTTCCCGGGAAGATTTCTGCAGCCGTTATATCTCAGACGAAAACGATCCAAACTCGATCTACTCGAATCTGATGCGGGCGTACGACAATGCCATCGTGCTCAGAAATGAGATTGGGAGTGAGCCGATCACTTATATACAGCTCTCGGTCTATGATATGAAGAGGAGCAGGGTGTCAAGAGCGCCGCTGGTGGGCCTGCAGAAGGTGGAGGACAATATTCTGGCATTCTGGGGTATCGTGGACGACATGATCGAGGATGAAAACATGCGAAACATCATCAAGGTTGGCAAACGGATCGAGCGTCTGGATCTGTATGGACGGCTGCAGATGGACAGGGAAAGCATCGTCAGGGAGGTGCACCGCCTTGCGGGGCGGATCGAGCGCACCAATCTGCACTATGACGAGAAAAAGTTGAAAGAGCTGAAAAAACTTGCAGAAGAAGAACAGATAGACTATGATAGGGTTGTAGCGTTGGTTGACACATTGCGCAAGGATTGACGACATGAAAACATTACAATTCCACTATCACATGGAGATCGCGTTCTCCGAACCGGTGCACAGTCACATTTATACGCTGAAATGTCTGCCGCAGACAGGCGGAACGCAGCGCATAAAAAAGTGCGTTTACCGGATATTACCCGGCGGCAGGGTGCAGGAGGGCACAGACTCTTTCGGAAACAGAATGCTCTATGGCACGGTCGAGGAGGAGCACAGTCTTTTTTTAGTGGATGTAATCGGTACTGCGGTAACTGACGTGCGGGATCCGGATATGCCGCAGAATACCCCGGATTCTTCAATCTATCGCTATCGGACGCCGCTGACACAGCCGGGAACAAGAATCCGGGAATTGCTTGAACACTGCCGGAAACGGACGGCGGATTTGTCTCTGCATGACAAGGCGCTCGTCTACATGGAGGCGGTGCACGGGAGCATGCAGTATTGCAGGGGCGTAACGGACATCAATACCACTGCGGAAGATGCGCTGGCGCTTGGGAGCGGCGTATGTCAGGATTATGCGCATATCCTGCTTGCGCTGTGCCGGGAGGACAGGATTCCTTCGAGATATGTGGTGGGTATGTTGACGGGCAATGGAGAGAGCCATGCGTGGGTGGAAATTTATGACGGAGTGCGCTGGTATGGTTTGGATCCGACCAATAACGTGCCCGTGGAGGATTCCCATATCAAAATATCTCACGGCAGGGATTATCAGGACTGTTCTATCAACAGGGGCGTCTTCACAGGGCAGGCGGCGCAGCGGCAAAGCATTCTGGTTGAGGTAACGGAAAACGGCGGGACATCCGCCAAAGAGAGGAACGATAATGATTGAAACGGTTGTGAAGGTCGATCTTCCGGTGGACGAAATGCTGCAGATCCGCAAAATGCGGCTGCAGCCGGAGAATGGAGGAAACGGCAGAAGAATCAGCATCGTCACTGGCATCCATGGGGACGAGCTGGAGGGGCAGTATGTGTGCTATAAGCTGTCCGATTACATACGGAAAAACATGAAATATCTGGCCGGAACGGTAGACGTCTATCCTGCGCTCAACCCTTTTGGCATCGATTCCATCACGAGAGGCATTCCGGCCTTCGATCTGGATATGAACCGCATTTTTCCGGGGAACACGGAGGGGGATATGAACGAGTATCTGGCGGCGCAGATCGTGAGGGATGCGGCGGGATCGGATCTGGTGTTTGATATTCACGCCAGCAATATTTTCCTGACGGAAGTGCCGCAGATCCGCATTAACGAACTGCACGCGGACAGCCTTGTTCCTTACGCCAGGGAGGCGAATGTGGATTTTATCTGGATCCACGGAGCCAGCACCGTGCTGGAATCCACTTTTGCACACAGCCTGAACGCGGCGGGCACGCCGACGTTAGTGGTGGAGATGGGCGTCGGCATGCGCATCACGCAGGCATACGGCGACCAGCTGTTTGCCGGGATCGTTCATCTGATGAAACGCCTCGGTATCTGGAAGGGGGAGGATTTTGACGTGAGAACGCCGATCGTCTCTGCGGACAACGAGGACGTCGGCTTTCTGAACGCTTCCACGTCCGGAATTTTCCTTAAAAATGTCGAGCATGGAGCCGTCCTGAAAAAGGGCGATCTGATCGGCAGGATCGTAAATCCCTTGACGGGTACGGTGGCGGACGAGATTACGTCTCCCGCGGATGGCTGGCTTTTTACCATCAGAGAATATCCCGTTGTCAGCGAGGGCTCTCTGCTAGGAAGGATACTGTATGGAAAAGAAAATTCTGTTTAAAATTAAGGCGCTATACCGCGACGACTTCCGTGTATCGGGTTTTTCTTTCGGGAGTGGGGAGAAGGCCGTCTGCATCGTCGGCAGTATGCGGGGCAACGAAAATCAGCAGTTGTACTGCTGCTCTCAGCTCATCAGAAAATTGAAGGAACTGGAGGCGAAGGGCCGCATTCATGAGGGAAAAGAGATTTTGGTCGTACCCTGCGTCAATCCTTATTCCATGAACATTAAGAAAAGATTTTGGAGTATCGATAATACAGACATTAACAGAATGTTTCCGGGGTATGACGAGGGGGAGACGACGCAGCGGATCGCGGGCGGGCTCTTTGAGGCGATCAAGGACTACGTGTATGGATTGCAGTTTGCCTCCTTCTACATGCCGGGCAGATTTGTGCCGCACATACGTGTGATGAAGACGGGGTTTGAGGATGTGGAACTGGCGAAGAAATTCGGATTCCCCTACGTTGTCCTGCACACACCCAGACCCTTCGATACCACTACGCTGAATTATAACTGGCAGGTGTGGGAGACGAAGGCTTTCTCCGTCTACACGACCTTCACGGAGGAGATCGACAGAGCGAGCGCGAGGCAGGCGGTAGAGGCTGTGCTGAATTTCCTGCGGAAAACGGACACCATTGACTATGACGGATTTGAGGGCTATGTGTCCAAAGTGGTTTCCACGGAGGAGATGGTAACCGTGCGCAACAGGACCGCTGGATTTTTCGAGGGGAAAACGGGAGCAGGAGAGCACGTGCGAAAAGGGCAGGTGCTGGCGTATATCGCAGACTGCTATGAGGGAAACGTGACGGATGAGATCTGTTCTCCCACAGACGGCACGATCCTGTTCACCCATGCGGAGCCGCGGGTGTATCAGAATACGGCAGTGTACAAAATTATTCCAGAAAAAGATGAGTGGTAGTCCGGCCGCGCAGGCAGCGATCAGCGAAGCGGCGAAATAAAAATATAGGTGTCTGGCTTTGAAAGTCAGGCACTTTTTTTATGCCGCGCAGTATTTTGTGTACATATTGTCTGCGAGTATTTTTGTGCAGGTTGTTTACAGACGCTTGCCAATACAGAAGAATCATGGTAATATTAACATATATGCGGAGGCACTATGAGAATCCCAGTCATATTTTGCATGGAGAATGCGGATGGAGATTACTGTGTCCGCAGCGAAAACCGCACAGAGGCTATCGTTACGTTCCGCATGGAGCGTGTGCATGGAAATAAATATCGTACATCACGGATGAGAAGCAATATGGGGGACAGACGGATCATGAAAAGAAGAGCACAGCTTGCGGGGCTGATCCTTGCCGCGGCGGCCGCCGTATCTCTGACGGCGTGCGGCAGCGCCCAGGGCAAGACCCTGAGAGTGGGCGTGAAGGACAATGTGGCGAATTTCGGCCTGTATGACGAGGAATCCGGGCGCTATTCCGGCATGGAGATCGACCTGGCGCAGATCCTGAGCGACGACCTGGGGTATGCAAACGTGGAATACACCACCGTCTCAGCCACTTCCCGGGAGGAGCTGATCGACAGCGGGGAGCTGGACCTGGTCATCGCCACCTATTCCATCACGGAGGGGCGGCAGGAAAAATATGATTTTTCCGTGCCGTACTACACTGATTACGGGGCCATCATGGTGGAGCAGTCCAGCATGATTGAAAAACTGCCGGATTTGAAAGACTGCACCATCGGCGTCATACGCAATTCCAGCAACACGCTGATGCTGGCGAAATTCCTGGCCGAGAAGGGGATCATCCCGGAGTTCGACGAGGCGGACTTTTCGGCGGGGGAATTTGACGACGGGCTCCGCTTTGTGGAGTTTGACACCTACGATGAAGTCGCGGACGCCCTGGAATACGGGGACGTGGACGCTTTCGCGGCGGATCGCTCCATCCTGAGCGGCTATATGGACGATGAGCGCAGCATTCTGGAGACCGTGTTCTCCGAGCAGAGCTACGGCGTGTGTACGAAAAAAGATTCGCAGCTTTCCGCCAAAGTGAACGAGGCGGTGCAGAAAAGGCTGGACGACGGCACCATCGCGGATCTGATAGATAAATGGGGGAACTGACCATGGATGACGATTTTACCACAGATCAGAATACCGAGGAAAACCTGGCGGAGGAATGTCAGACGGAAGAACTGTTTGTTCAGCAGGAAGAACCCGCGCAGGAGCCGCAGGCGGAATCCCTGCCGCCGGATCCGGAGCAGAGGAAATATGTCCGCAGGAGGACCTGGATCGGCTGCGTCCTTCTGCTGATCGTCGTCGTATTTGTGGTGGCCGCGGTGGGAAGACGCCGGTTCTCGCTTACCCGGGAAGAACTGTTCCAGACAAACCGGGTGCGGATCGACACGGTAATCAACGGGCTTTCCGCCGGTATCACGGAAAAAGACGGCCTGAACAAGGAATACGACCGGCTCTACACCGCCAAGCTGGAAAACGCCCAGTACCATTTCGGGGATTTTGGAGCAAGGGAGATAGACAGCGAGTTTGTCAAAGAAGTGGCGAAATATGCGGATGTGGATTCCGCCGCCATCATAGACGGGGACGGCAAGGTGTACGGCTCGTGGCGCTGCGATTATGATTTTACGAAAAAGCGTTTCCGCATGCTGCGCATCTGCGCCCGCTCCGGCGGCATGGCGAAGCCCTTCAGCATCGCCTACCGGGACGGCACAAAGCGCTTCTTTGCGCGCAAGGTGGCCGAAAACCGCATCCTGGTGTTCGCGCAGGACTGGACAGAGACCGAGCGCAACATAGACAGCATGACGTCGTGGGAGGCCGTGCTGCGCGGCATGATCAGCGTAGATACCGTGTCCATCGCGGTGTCCCTGAAGGATTACACCTTCCTGTACAATCCCATCGACGACCTGACCGGCAAGGACGCCCTGCAGAACGGCATGCCCATCGGAAGCCTGGGCGAATCCTACGAGGGCGTGCTGACTTTCGGCGGGGAGGACTGGTGCGTGGTGGGCAAGCAGTGGAACGACGCGGTGGTCTTCGTGATGACAAAGGCGAACACGGATCTGGCGAACGACAGCATCCTGGTCATCTTCATCGGCATCGTGTTCATCATCTTCATCGTGCTGGTGTCCGCCTACGGCATCATCATCAACCGGGACAATATCCGGATCGGGAAGATGCCCTCCTACCTGACATTGCTCAGGAGAAAGACGGGGGACGGAACCCGCCGGAATATCCTGAATTTCAACCTGACCGTGGGGCAGAAGCTGTTTCCCATCGCCCTTCTGGGCGTGATCGTGGTCACCGCGCTCAGCTTTTACATCCAGTCCATCAACCGGCTGGCCTCCATCGCCTACGAATCCAACCGGGCCATCGAGGAGATCGGCAACAAGCTGACCAACAACCGGGCGGACGCGGAGGCTGTGAACACAGAGTATAAAGATATGTTCCTGAACAAATGCACCCAGATCGCGTCCATGCTGGAGGAGAACCCCCAGTATGTCTTGGACTGCGACCCGGAGAGCGACGACGTGCACGAGCAGCCCGCCGAGCAGATCGAGGCCGGACAGATCGTGAGCGGAGTGGACTGCTACGGAAATCCCGTGCAGTCCGTGAGTGATCAGGAATTTCTGCAGGAGCTGTGCGCCATCAACGCCATCGAGACGATCTCCGTGTTTGACGAGTCCGGGCGGATCCTGGCCACCAGCGGGGACCGGTGGTACTATGTGATGTCCGGCAGCGAGGAAGAACAGTCCTATCCGTTCTGGGAGATCCTGGCGGAGCACAGAGACTTTTACGCCCAGGATCTGGAACTGGACGACGAGGGCGTCTATTCCCAGTATATCGGGAGCGCTTTCCATTACTACACCACGCAGAACAGCGAGACCGGCGCCACGGAATTTGTCTCGCGCAAGGACTATGAGAGCCAGCTTGCGGGCACCTGGACGGGCGAGCCCATCCAAAAGCACCGCGGCATGGTGCAGGTAAACATCGCGCCGGAGCGCCTGCGCAGCGTCATGGAGACGGCCACCCTCACGTATGTGGCGGATCACACCACCATCCACGGCACGGGGTACGCCGTCATCTTCGACGACAGCGAAGAGCACGTGTGCGTCTACTCCCCGCGCGAGACGGATATCGGAAAGACCGCGTCCACCATGGGTTACAGCGCGACGGCGTTCAACGTGACCGGCGAGATGTACAACGGGTTTGAGACGGTAAACGGCGAGCGCTATTTCCAGACCTTCAAACTGGCGGACGAATACAACTATTACATCGGCACGGCGGTTCCGCTCTCCACCGTGTACTCCACCCGCGACAAGCTGGCCGTGACGGCGCTGATCGCATCGCTGATCGGCTTTCTGGTCATCTTCCTCTACACCTGTATGTTCGGGGAGAAGGAGGAGCGGATGTATGTGGACAATGTGAACGACCCGGACTGGCACATCCGCAACGCTCAGGATCTGATGACCCTGACCATGCCGTCCGGAAAGACGCGCAAAACCCGGACTGCGGCGTCCCGCTGGGATGCGGTGGCGCTGTCCTGGTGGACCATGACCCCGGATCAGAAATTTTCCAGGATCCTGAAGATCGTCGCTTATATCTTTGCCGTCTTTATGTTCGGATGCATCGTCCTGTCGCGCAGCGGGGCCGTTTCCATCGACGCCATCAACTATGTGTATGAGGGCGTTTGGACCAAGGGCTTTAATATCTTTGCCATGACAAACGGCATCATCACGCTGATCGTCGTGCTGGTGGTGGCGAAGGCGGCGGAACTGATCATCGAGAATGTGTGCGTGAACATCGGCAGCCGGGCGGAGACCCTGGGGCATCTGTTCTCCTCGGTCATCCACTACGGGGTGGCGCTGTACGCCCTGTTTTATCTGCTGTACCTGGGCGGGCTGGACACCGGGAGCCTGATCGCCTCCGCGGGCATCATGTCTCTGGTCATCGGCCTTGGCGCGCAGAGCATGATCCAGGATATCCTGGCCGGCGTGTTCATCGTGTTTGAGGGCGCGTTCCGCGTGGGCGACGTGGTGACGATAGGAGATTTCCGCGGCAACGTGCTGGAGATCGGCCTGCGCACCACCAAGATAGAGGATGCCGCGCAGAACATCAAAGTGTTTAATAACTCCAACCTCTCCGGCATCCTGAACATGACCAAGCAGGCGTCCTACGCCGCGGTGGAAGTGGGCATGGCCTACGAGGAATCCATCGAGTACGTGGAGGCCGTGCTGGCCGAGGAGCTGCCCAAAGTGGCCGAGCGCCTGCCGTCCATCATAGACGGGCCCTTCTACAAGGGCATTTCCGAGCTGGCCAGCAGCAGCGTGAACATCAAAGTGGTGGCCCTTTGCAAAGAGCAGGACAGACTGCAGCTCTGCCGCGACCTGAACCGGGAGCTCTTTGTCATCTTTAAGAAATACGGCATCACGATCCCGTTCCCGCAGGTTACGTTAAGCCAGCTGGAGCCTCCCACCGAGGAGGAGCAGGAGGCGAACCGGCGCTTCATCGAGGAGCAGCGTGCGAAAAAAGGAAAGTGACGAAAAACGTGTGTGATAGAGCAAGCAGTGGGAAAAAGAGGATCAGGCGGCTTGCGGGCCTGACGGCGGCGCTGTTTCTGCTGGCCGGCCCGCCGGCAGCCCTGCTTTGGCAGACTGCCCTGCCGGTGCAGGCGTCGGAAGAAACCGGAACTGCCGGAACCGCGCCGAAAGAGCAGAGCACGGAGATTTTGGAAGATGGGCGCGCGAAGACAGAACCCGACGGCGGCAGCGGCGGTTCTCCCGCCCGGACTGCGGCGGGCACGGCGATCCTGCTCGGGGCGGGCGCTTACACCGGGATGCGCATAAAATGGAAAGAGAAAAAGAAACAGCAGCAGGAAAAACAAGAGTACGTGTATTTTGAGAACCACACCAGGAACGGCACTTTGCGCAGAGAAGAAAGAGAGTGATCTTCCGGCCTGGGGATTGTCAATACGATTGTGGATGGAGGGATGTTACGTGAAGAGGGAGCATACATATCGAGTGCGGAGAACTGCCGGTTTTACGCTGGTGGAGCTGATCGTGGTGCTGGTCATGGTTTCCGTGATCGCAGGTTTTGCCGTGCCCACATTTCTGGGTTTTGTGGACGACAACAAGGCAAAACAGTGCGAGATCAACCGGAAAAAAGTGGTATCGTATCTGGAGGATATGCTGGTAACGAACCCGGATGCGACACTGGAAGACGTGTTCAACACATATAGAAAAGAGGATGGTGACCAAGATATTGACAAAGATTTTACCAGGTGCCCGGTAACCGGTAAAGGATATACATGTGTTGGAAATACTGTTGTTTGTGAGGCACATGGCGAAACGACGGCGGTTAAAAGAAGCGATAAGAGTGTAACGGCGAAATTAGATAATGCGCTCAAAGAAGAAAAGCAAACGGAAGCGGGCGGGGGTATACCGGAACCGGAGGGCGGAGGAAGCAATACCTTAGAACCCAATAAGCCAGACCAAACAGCGAAACTGGAAGTGGAAATTTATTCAAATCTAGTGGAGCTTTCGATTGGCGAGACGAGATCTTTAGAAGCGACTGTGAGATCAGAACATTGCAAAGACTTTAGTTATAGATGGCAAGTAGCAGAGGGAAACGATAATGATGTAGTAGCATTTGATACAAGAGATGGAGCGAAAGTATCTTTAACTGGGACTAAGGGCGGTAGTGTACAGATATTTTGCTGTGTTGATGCGATGAGAGACGATGGAACTCCTATAAGTGCAGTATCTAATTATGCGAGTGTGACGGTAAAACAACAGCCCAAGCTACAAATTAAAGTAGAACCCAACCCGTTAACTTTGACTGTTGGTAAAATAAATGATAGTAGGTTAACTGTTTCGGTAATAGATTGCGAAAACTGTGAAGTTACTGGATATTCTTGGACATCATCCAATCCTTCGATCATAACTGTAAGTGATGGACAAGAAACATCAACAGTTACTGCGTTAAAAGAAGGAGAGAGCACAATTACTTGTACGGTTAGCGCTTCGAGTGAAGGAAGAATTATAACGGCAACAGCCAATACACAAGTAATAGCGGTTAAACAACAAAATGCAGAAACGGAAAATGGGGATTTACTTGTTAATGTACCGAATTCTCTCAAAATTAATGGCGGTACTGGGAAATCTATGGGGGAATATATTAATCCTAGTGTAAATGCTCAAGGTGGAAAATGGAGTGTGATAAGCGGTCCAATCCATTTCCAACAGAATAGTGATTATGTGTATGCTGATGGTCCTGGACCATGTAAAATGAAATATGAGGTTGGCAATCGAATAGCAGAAATTGAAGCAGAAGTGGTGTACCCACATACCTCGTTTGGAATAGAACCATCACACGAAATTACTGTTGAAATTGGGCAAGAAACAGTGATAACTGGTTTTTATACGGCATATCAAGATGCAGCATATAAAGATACGACGGATGGACCAGTCACATGGAATGTAACAAAAGGAGCAGATCTGATTAGTTATACAACGGATGGAAACAAAAATCAGATAGTGCATATTACAGCGTTAAAAGCAGGTAGAGTAGAGGTAAGTGCAAGTCTACAAAATGGATATACCGGCGAGTGGACGACCTGCACAGTGCCTATTCAAATTAATTATAAAAAAATAACAGAGATTATTGCTCAGCCGGTGGAAGTACAAGAGGATTCTACAACACGGATACAGATTGGATTTATTCCGGAAAATGATATTGATCCCAGTCAATTAACATTCTCATATAGTGGGAGTACGAATGAAAAAATTGCTACGGTATCATCTGATGGAATTGTTTTTGGGAAAAATGAGGGAACATGTACAGTCAATGTTGTTGCAAGTGGAAATGGAATGTATCTAAAAACAACATGTGAGATAAAAGTTACGGAAAATCCAAAACGGATAAAGCAAATTTGGGTTGATAAAATAGAAGTTATGCAGGGGCAGTCTGCGCAGATTAATCCACGATATGAACCGAAGAATGCAGATACAAATGTTCGTTATGAATATAAACGACTGGAGGAATGGAAAAACTTACTTACAATAGCGGATAATACAGTGGTGGCAGGAAATGAACTGGGTACTGAGCGAGTACAAGTAACTGCCTTTAAAGGAGATATTGAGTTGGCAAGTTGTGAGTTTGATGTGGAAATAATTGTCAATCCCAAACTTTTGAGTGATATTCAGGTTGAACCTCAAAGTATTTGTCTGCAGCAGGGGGAACAGGCAAAAATAGCAAAGAACACAGATGGGGATGCAGAAGATGCAGATATTATTATAAGCCCAAGTACACCGGAAGCAACTTTAAATGACGCAGATATAATATACTCTAAAAATGATGGGGAAAATGCGGCAACCGTCGGAAGTGATGGTATAATTCGTGCAAGCACAGATTACACGGGATCGGTAACGATTTTTGTTAAGGCAAGGCGGAAAAGTGATGGGAAAGAATTTAGTAAAAATATCAATGTGACTGTTATATCATCAAAGTGCAGAATAGACAATACGGAAATGGATGTTATGTCATGGAACATGTTGCGAAATTATCTGAAGAAAAAGGAGCAAGATCCTACTTTAGAGGAACTGTCATTATCACAGTTGTATTTAAATTATGTGAATGATTGGACACAGAGCCTCTATGTTTTAAGACCAGGTGCGGTATTGTCATGGAATCCACAGTATAATAATATGACGTTTGATGAACTTTTGAACCAAGATATTGGAAAACAGTTTATTAAAGTGCAAAAAGACTCAATTCATACATGGCCAGTTTATAGTTGGGACAGTAGATGGTTTAGTCCGGGGGATGTTCTCCGAAAAGAAGATGGTGTATATTATGTCTATGTGGGGGAAGCGAAGAATATCGATACTGAGCAACCAGATATATTGTCGAGTGATTTCGTAAGAATATGGCCCAAATTATAGAACTAAAATATAAGTTGCGTGTAAATGATACACTCTGTTATTTTGGATAATATTTTTATGAGAAAAATTATGAAAAAAGAATTTTAGTCAAAGGGCATTATAGAAACCTGCCGGTAGACACATAGCTGCCGACAGGTTTTTTTAGCCGGATTGATGGCTAATGATTGGTTGGTTGGTAAGCGGTTCAAAAAACGGCGTAGTGAAATCTCCCTTCCCATTTGCTATACTTTTAGCAAAACAGTGGAAGGGA
>CANRIR010000048.1 GCA_947630735.1 uncultured Marvinbryantia sp. | reverse complement strand
CTGGCGGTTCCGTTCTATTCCCAGGCACATGAGCGTGGCGAAGGATTTCCAGAAGAAAATCTATTTGAATTTTATTTGAGCCCAGCGCCAATCTGTGCTATACTATTTTCAACAACCTTTCACGTTAGGAGGAACCAGACATGAGTGATCTATATACCGAAATCATTGTAAAACGAAAAACGCAGTTTAAGGATGTGGCGCTGAAGATCCTTCTCATCGCGGTCACGGTGCTGGCTGTGCTGGCATCCCTGTTTACGCCCCTCGGCATTCTGGGATTTCTGCTGGTCGTTGCCCTGCTGATCGCGGATTATTTTCTTCTGCCCACCTTTGATGTGGAATATGAGTACCTCTATGTGAACGGGGAGCTGGATGTGGACAAGATCATGTCCAAGCAGAAGAGGAAGCGCGTCTTCAGCGCGGACGTAAAAGATCTGGAGATCATGGCGCCCACCGAGTCCCATGCTCTGGACGCGTACAATCAGCGCAGCGATATCAAAACCTATGATTATTCTTCCCGCGAGGAGGAGAACAAGACCTACACCATGATCGTCAAGGGCGACAAGGAGATGAAGCGCGTCATCTTCGAACCGAACGAAGTGATCCTCAAAGACATGAAACGGATGGCTCCGCGGGAGGTAAATCTTTATTAGACGGCCATTTGTCTGCGGTAAAAAGATATGCCCGGGGATGCGGAAGAAGTGGTTGACAGCGGGTATGATATTTGATAGAATATCGGGAAATACAGGAAAGCGAGGAAGATAAAATGGGTCGTATCATAGGCGAAGGCATTACATTTGACGATGTGCTGCTGGTCCCGGCGTATTCAGAGGTCATCGGCAACCAGGTTGACCTGACCACGTATCTTACAAAAAAGATCAAGCTGAATATTCCCATGATGAGCGCCGGCATGGACACCGTCACGGAACACAGAATGGCGATCGCTATGGCCAGACAGGGCGGCATCGGCATCATTCACAAGAATATGTCCATTGAGGAGCAGGCGGAAGAAGTAGACAAGGTAAAACGATCCGAGAACGGCGTCATTTCAGATCCATTTTATTTATCGCCGGAGAATACGCTGGCGGACGCCAACGAGCTGATGGCGAAGTTCAGGATCTCCGGGGTCCCCATCACGGAGAACGGAAAACTGGTGGGCATCATCACAAACCGCGACTTAAAATTCGAGGAAGATTTTTCCAAGAAGATCAAAGACAGCATGACTTCCGAGGGCCTGGTCACCGCCAAGGTGGGCATCACGCTGGAGGAGGCGAAGAAGATCCTCGGCAGGGCGCGCAAAGAGAAGCTCCCCATCGTGGATGATGACTACAATTTAAGAGGGCTTATCACCATCAAGGATATTGAAAAGCAGATCAAATACCCCAACTCCGCAAAGGACGAGCAGGGAAGGCTTCTGTGCGGCGCGGCCGTGGGCATCACGGCAAACTGCCTGGAGCGGGTCGAGGAGCTGGTGAGGGCGCATGTGGATGTGGTGGTGCTGGATTCCGCCCACGGACATTCCATGAATGTGCTCAACTGTGTGAAGATGATCAAGGGAGCTTATCCGGATCTTCAGGTGATCGCGGGAAATGTGGCCACCGCGGAGGGCACAAAAGCCCTGATCGACGCGGGGGCGGACGCCGTGAAGGTGGGCATCGGCCCGGGCTCCATCTGCACCACCCGCGTGGTGGCGGGCATCGGCGTTCCGCAGATCACGGCGGTCATGGACTGCTACGAGGCGGCGAAGGAGAGCGGCATCCCCATCATCGCGGACGGCGGCATCAAGTATTCCGGCGATATGACCAAGGCCATCGCGGCGGGCGCGAACGTCTGCATGATGGGCAGCATCTTTGCGGGCTGCGACGAGAGCCCGGGAACGTTTGAGCTCTATCAGGGCAGAAAATACAAAGTGTACCGCGGCATGGGTTCCCTGGCGGCTATGGAGAACGGCAGCAAGGACCGTTACTTCCAGACCAACGCAAAGAAGCTGGTCCCGGAGGGCGTGGAGGGCCGGGTTGCCTACAAGGGCAGCGTGGAAGATACGGTGTTCCAGCTGATGGGCGGCCTGCGCTCAGGCATGGGGTACTGCGGCACTCCCACGATAGAAGATTTAAAGCAGAATGGCAGATTTGTGAAGATCTCGGCGGCGGCTCTGAGAGAATCTCACCCGCACGATATTCACATCACGAAAGAGGCTCCGAATTATAGTGTTGATGAATGATTATTTAAAAAACTTAAAAGAAGGAACGGACATCCGGCAGTCCCTGATCGGGTTGAAGGAGGATGTCCGCCGCAATAAAACAGGAAAAACCCTTGCGCAAACACTGGCAGGGGATTTCTCTGTCTTGACGGATCTTTTAAAGAGCGAGGATCCCAAAGTGCGGAAAAACGCGGCGCTGGTCATCGCGGAGACGGAGTACGAGCCCATGCGCGAGGTGCTCTGGGAAGCGTACCAGGGAGAAAAGATCCTGTTTGTGCGGGCGGATTACCTGAAGGCGCTCTCACATTTCGACTGTACCCGCTATCTGGATGCGATCTATGCGCGCATGCACGAGCTGGATGAGCTGGAGGCGGGGCCGGAGGACCAGAAGCATTATTTTGGGGAGCAGACGGCCTTAAAGACCGTCCTTCGCAAGACAGAGAAAAAAGGCAAACACAAATTCACCGCGCGGGACGGGCGGTTTGAGGTGATATTGCTGACCAACCGGGAGCACCGGGATGCCACGCTTGCCCAGATCCCAGACGCCGCGGATATCAGAATGCTGGCCGGCGGGATCCGCTTTGTGACGGAAAAACTGCCGGAGATCCTTCCTATCCGCACCTACACGGAATTGCTGTTCACCATTCCGGGACTCAGCCTCTTAGGCGGGAGCCCGGGAAATATCGCGGCGGGTCTGACCCCGCCTGTGATGAAGTTCCTGCGGGAGTGCCACGAGAAGGGCGGACCGTTCTATTTCCGCCTGGATATCCGCTCCTCGCTGCCGGAGCAGCAGAGGGTGGACCTGGTGAAAAAGCTGGCGCATGCCCTGGAAAAGGAGAGCAAAGGAGAGCTTTTGAACGCGCCGGGCGGCTATGAGATCGAACTGCGCATGGTCGCCAACAAGACGGGGCGCTTTGTCCCGCTCCTGAAACTATATACCATCCACGACTGGCGCTTTGCCTATCGCAGGGAAGCTCTGCCCACCTCGATCTCCCCCGTGAACGCGGCGCTCATCATGGAGCTCGCCGGCGGATATTTCCAGGAGGACGCCCGTGTGCTGGATCCGTTCTGCGGTGTGGGCACCATGCTGGTAGAGCGCAGGATGAAAAAAAAGTGCAGCGCCCTGTACGGGGTGGATATCCTGGAGAGCGCGGTCCTAAAAGCGCGCGGAAATACAGAGGCGGCGCACGTCAATGCGTATTATGTCAACCGTGACTTTTTTGACTTCACGCATGAGCACCCCTTTGACGAGATCATTACCAACCTGCCTGCCGCGGGAAACTCCAGGAGCAGAGAAGACATCCTGGCCCTGTACGACCGCTTTTTGCGCCGCATCCCGCAGGTGGCACGCGCGGGGGCGCTGGTGGTGGCATATGCCCAGGACTACAGCCTGCTTCGGGAATGTCTGAACAGGCACAGAGAGTACCGGGTTTTGGAAGAATACTGCATCAATGAGCGCGAGGGCAGCTTTGCGGCGGTCTTCCGGCTGGAAAAAGAGATCGGAACAACAGGGGCATAAGATGAACAGAGAAATGTCCCGGCGCAGGCCGGGACGTTTCTGTCTGTACAAAGCAAGATATAAAACAAAAAAACCGCTTATCCAAGCGGTTTTTCAGAGCGCGAGACGGGACTCGAACCCGCGGCCTCGACCTTGGCAAGGTCGCGCTCCACCAACTGAGCCACTCGCGCAAATGTCATCTCGTTCCTGACGACAATAGTTACTATACTACACAGGTATTTATTTGTCAAGCCCAAAAATAAATTTTCTTTTTCCCTTGTACATTTTTCCATATATCGCTATAATAGCTTTGAAAGTTACGAAGATGGAGGGATAAGTGATGGGCGGATTTTTTGCGGTAGCTTCCAAAAATGATTGTGTGTTTGATCTGTTTTTCGGCGTGGATTATCATTCCCACCTGGGCACTAGGCGCGGCGGCATGGCCGTGTACGGAAAGAATGGGTTTGACCGCGCCATTCATAATATTGAAAATTCTCCGTTCCGGACCAAGTTTGAGAAGGACGCTCACGAGATGAGGGGATATATGGGGATCGGCTGCATCTCCGACTACGAACCGCAGCCGCTTCTCATCCGGTCGCACCACGGAACCTATGTGATCACCACGGTGGGGAAGATCAACAACATGGACGCGATCACCGACGAACTGTTCCGGTCCGGCCACACGCATTTCATGGAGATGACTTCGGGGGAGATCAACGCCACGGAGCTGGTGGCCACCCTCATCAACCAGAAAGAAAACATTGTGGAGGGGATCCAGTACGCGCAGGACAAGATAGACGGTTCCCTCACCCTGATGATCCTGACGCCGAAGGGCGTCTACATTGCGAGGGATAAGCTGGGCAGGACCCCGGTGGCCCTGGGCAGGAAGGAGGACGCGTTCTGCGCTTCCTTCGAGAGTTTTGCCTACCTGAACCTGGGCTATGAGGATTACCGCGAGCTGGGGCCGGGCGAGATCGCCGTGATGACCCCGGAGGAAGTGGTCACTCTGGTAAAACCCGGCAAGAAAATGAAAATCTGCACCTTTTTGTGGGTATATTATGGATATCCTTCCTCCTCCTACGAGGGGGTCAGCGTGGAGCAGATGCGCTACCGCTGCGGTGAACTTCTGGCAAAGCGGGACCACATCAAACCGGACACGGTGGCGGGGGTGCCGGACTCCGGGACCGCGCACGCCATCGGCTACGCGAACGCGTCCGGCGTGCCGTTTTCCAGGCCGTTCATCAAGTACACGCCCACCTGGCCGCGCTCCTTCATGCCCACCGTGCAGAGCCAGCGCAACCAGATCGCGAAGATGAAGCTGATCCCGGTGCACAATCTCATCAAGGGCCGCCGTCTGCTTCTCATCGACGACTCCATCGTGCGCGGCACGCAGCTGCGCGAGACCACGGAATTCCTGTACCGCAGCGGCGCGCGGGAGGTGCATATCCGCCCGGCATGCCCGCCGTTAGTGTACGGATGTAAGTTTTTGAACTTCTCCAGGTCCACGTCGGATATGGATCTGATCACCAGGAGGATCATCCAGAGGTTTGAGGGGGAGCGCGCGGAGGAGGTCCTGGCGGATTACACCGACCCGGATTCCGAGCGCTATCAGAACATGGTGGAGGCCATCGGAAGGGAAATGAATTTCTCCTCCCTGCGCTACCACCGCCTGGACGATATGATAGAGTCCGTGGGCATAGACGCCTGCAAGCTCTGCACATACTGCTGGAACGGAAAGGAATAAAGAAATTTACTGAGGGTTAGTATGGATAAATGGAACTATCACGGCCTCTCCGTCGCGGAGGTGGAGGACCGTATGTCGATGGGCCGTTCCAACCGGACGGACGTCAGCATATCAAAGAGCAAAAAGGATATTGTCAGAGAGCACACCCTGACCTACTTCAACTTTTTGAACCTGTTTTTGGCCATTCTCGTGGCGGCTACGGGGCAGTTCAAAAACATGACCTTCATGGGCGTTATCATCATCAACACGGCCATCGGCATCTTCCAGGAATTTAAGGTAAAGAAGCTGATCGACCAGGTGTCCGTGATGACGGTGTCGCACACGGACGTCATCCGCGAGGGAAAGAGGCAGAACATCCCGGTGGAGGACGTGGTGATGGACGACATCATCGTGGTGGAGAACGGCAACCAGGTGTGCGCGGACTGCACGGTGCTGGAATCGGACGGCATGGAGGTCAACGAATCCATGCTGACCGGCGAGTCCAAACCGGTCAAAAAGAAGGCCGGCGACAAGCTGATGTCCGGCAGCTATCTGGTGGCGGGCAGCGGCTACGCCAAGGTGTACCACGTGGGCGAGGACAACTACGCCGTGACGCTGGCCAAGAAAGCGCGCATCAAGAAGCGCGCGTCCTCCGAGATGCAGGAGACCATCAAAAAGATCATCAAGGTGGACGGACTGCTGCTGGTCCCGGTGGGCATCCTGCTGTTTCTGTCGCAGACGCACATTGCGGACATCACTACTAACGACGCCATTGTCAATACGGTGGCCGGCGTGATCGGCATGATCCCGGAGGGGCTGGTGCTTCTGACCAGCATCTCCTTCGTGCTGGGCGTGGGCAGGCTGGCGTCGAAAAAAGCCCTGGTGCAGGAGATGGAGTCCATCGAGTCGCTGGCGAGGGTCAACGTGCTCTGCCTGGATAAGACCGGGACGATCACCACGGGCGACTTGGATGTGACGGAAGTGATCCCCCAGGGCGAATACGCCCCGGACTATGTGGAAAAAGTGATGGGCGAGCTGTGCGGTGTCTTCGACGATGTGAACGTCACGCAGGACGCCCTGAAAAAGCGCTTCCCCGGGAAGAACGAGTGGAAGGCGCAGCAGAAGATCCCGTTTTCTTCCGAGCGGAAGTACCGCGCCGCGTCCTTTGAGGAGCAGGGCGGGTTCGTGCTGGGCGCGCCGGAATTTCTGCTGGCGGACGACGCGGCTCTGCTGGAGACCGTGACGGAACATTCCGCCAGAGGGCTCCGCGTGCTCCTGCTCGGGAAATGCGATGTTGCGGTGACCGAGGAGGAGAGCCGCGTGGACGGCGTGTCGGCCGTGGCGCTGATCGTGCTGTCCGACCAGATCCGTCCGGAGGCGGCGGACACCCTGGCCTATTTCCGGGAGCAGAACGTGGAGATCCGCGTGCTCTCCGGCGACAACCCGGTGACGGTCTCCCACATTGCGGGGGAGGCGGGCCTTGAGGGGGCGGAGCGCTGCGTCGACGCCAGAAATCTTCCCACGGAATTTGAGGAGCTGCGGGTGGAAGTGGAGAAATACACCGTGTTCGGGCGCGTGAAGCCGGAACAGAAGCAGCAGATCATCCGCGCCTATCAGGCAAACCAGAAGGTGGCGGGCATGGTGGGCGACGGCGTGAACGACGTGCTGGCCCTCAAAGACGCCGACTGCGGGATCGCCATGGCGGCGGGCAGCGACGCGGCGAAGCAGGTGGCGCACATCGTGCTTCTGGATTCCAATTTTGCTTCTATGAAAAATATCGTGGGCGAGGGGCGGACCATCATCAGCAACATCGAGCGCGTGAGCGCGCTGTATCTGACCAAGACGGTGTACTCCATCCTCCTTTGCCTGATCTTCATTTTCTGGCAGAAATCCTACCCGTTCATCCCGGTGCAGCTCTCCTGGATCAGCGGCGTGGCCATCGGCGTGCCCAGCTTCCTTCTGACCCTGGAGCAGAGCCAGCAGACGGTGTCGAGGGGCTTTCTGCGGCAGGTGCTGCGGATCTCTCTGCCGGCGGCGCTCACCATGGTCTGCACCGTTGTGCTCACACAGCTGATGGCGGGCTTCTGGGGGGAGGATGAGATCCTCACGTCCACCTACAACCTGATCCTGGGCGGCTTCATCAGCATGATCGTGGTCTACCGCGTCTGCCAGCCGATGAACCGCTTCCACAGACTGCTGTGCGTATCTCTGCCGGTCATCTTTACGGCGGGCGCGCTGATCGCGCCGGGATTTTTGAGCATCTACCCGCTGATGCGCTGGGAGAGCCTGCTTCTCCTGCCCATGATGAGTTTTGCGGGGACGCTGGACATCGGCTTTACAAAGATGATCTATCTGTTTTATGATATGAAAGAACGGCTGTGGAAAGAAAAAAAACCGGGCGTCGCTTAGCGCCTGGTTTTTGATGCGGGGACTTTTCCATACCATTTTGATCCGCTCATTTGACCGGGAAGAGGATCTTTTATAAAAGCCGGGACTTGGATGATTCGGAGGAAACGATCGGATGAATGCCAGCAGGAAACTGACGTATCTATTTGGCGCCGCACTGGCGGTGACGGTGCTTTTTTGCGTGTGGATGTATTTTACAACGGACAGGGATGTGCCGATCGGCATATCCAATGTGGAAGTGCTGGAGACAGACCTGCGCCAGGAGGGAAGCACCCGGCAGAAAACGGCAGTGCTTCCGGCGGATTTTGAGACGGCCAGGAGCCTGCTGTTCAAATCGACGCACGAGATGGTTGAAGTGTTTGTGGATGATAAGTCCGTGTACACCTTTGGGATGGGGAAAAACCGGTTCGGAAGATCCCCGGGCACATACTGGCATGTGGTGGATATCCCGGCCGGGAGCGCCGGAAAGATGCTGACCGTTCAGACAACTACAGTCTACGATGATTTCTACGGCTCCCAGATCCCCATCCGCTTCGGCAGCCATGCGGGCTGCATCCTGCAGCTGATCAGCAGCATATGGCCTATTATCATCATCAACTGTTTTATTATCTTTTCCGGCGTTATCAGCCTGTTTCTGAATGCGTCGACCCGGCACAGGAAGGACAAAAAAGAGCCGGGAAGTTTTCTGTGCATCGGTCTGTTTGCCATTACCATCGCGGTATGGTCCCTGCGCCAGTGCGGTTTCCTGCAGTTTTTTATCCCGCATGCCCGGGTGCTTTACTTTGTGGATATGCTGTTCTTTATCCTGTTTCCTGTGCCGCTCAACCTGTTTATCTACACGATCTTCCGCTCGAAATACAAAAAGGGGTTTCTGCTCCTCGTATCGGCCTATCTGACTGTGATGGCGGCGGAGACGGCGCTCCAGCTCTCAGGCATTGTAGATATCTTCCAGATGCTGAGGGTGGTGCATGTCCTGATGGCGTGCAACGCATTGTATGTCTTTTTTGCGGTCCACCGGGAACGGCGCCTGGAAAAAGACAGCTTTGCCAGTTCTTTTCGGATCCCTCTGTATGTTCTCATGCTGTTCGGCCTGATGGAGATGCTGTCCTATTATGTGCGCCTGTCCGACGATATCTCCGTATTTCTGCCCACGGGAACAGTGATCTTCATCGTCATGCTCATCTGGCAGCAGGTAAAGGAACATTACCGCAATGTGATGGAAGAACAGAGGATGCTCTACTATGAGAAGCTCGCCAACACGGACATGCTTACCGGAGCCAGCAGCCGGAACGCCTATGAAACGGCTTTAAAAGCTCTGCCGGACGGCGGGGAGAACCTTCAGGGGCAGTGTGTGGTGCTGTTCGACATGAACGGTATGAAAGTCATCAATGACAGCATGGGGCATGAAAAGGGCGATGAGGCCCTGATCAGCTGTTATCGGTGCATCCGGGAGGTCTTCGGGGAAATAGGGCAGTGCTACCGCATAGGCGGGGACGAGTTTGTGCTCCTCTCAAAAGATCCGGACGGGCTCACGCTTGCAGCCGGGCGGTTTGACGATGTCATCGGGCGGGAGGCACAGCGCTTGGGATTGCCGTTCAGCGTGGCATACGGGTACGCCGTTTACAGCCGGGACCTGGACGAGAGCTTTCAGGACACCATACGGCGCAGCGACAAGCTGATGTATGAAGATAAAAAGCGCAAAAAGATGCGGTAGCGGCGTGAAAACAGAAATACTTTTGCCGGCCTCCTGCATATTCTGATAAGGAGAGGATATGCAGGAGGTATTTTTATGGCAAAAATCGCGATAGACGCCGGGCACGGCGGCAACGATCCGGGCGCGGTGTACGAGGGCAGGCAGGAAAAAAATGACACTCTGAGGCTGGCCCTGGCTGTGGGGGAGATCCTGCAGGACAGCGGCGTGGATGTGGTGTACACCAGGACAGAGGATGTCTACCAGACGCCCTTCCAGAAAGCGATGGCGGCCAACGAGGCGGATGCGGATTTTCTGGTTTCCATCCACCGAAATTCCAGCCCGACGCCCAACCAGTACACCGGCGTGGAGACACTGGTGTACGACAAGAGCGGCAAAAAGCTGGAAATGGCGGAAAACATCAATAAGCAGCTGGAGAAAGCGGGCTTTCGGAACATCGGCGTAAAAGAGCGCCCGGGGCTGGTAGTCCTGCGCAGGAGCAAAATGCCGGCGGTCCTGGTGGAGGCGGGTTTTCTGAACAGCGAGGAGGATAACCGCCTTTTTGACGAGGAGTTCGACAGCATCGCCAGAGGGATCGCGGACGGCATCCTGGAGACCCTTCAGGGCAGCGGGGCGGGTCAGACGCCCGGACCGGAAGATACGCAGGTCTACTACCGCGTGCAGACGGGAGCCTACCGCAATCTGGACAACGCCCTTCGCCAGCGCGATCAGCTGGAAAGTGAAGGATACCCCGTATTTATTATCGAAAAAGACGGATACTATCTGATACAGGTGGGCGCGTTCCGGAACCTCGGAAATGCGACCCGCATGGAAGGGATCCTGCGGAGCAGCGGTTATCAGACATATATCACAACATAAAGATAGTTTTCAGGAAATATTAATAAATAATGCACTTTCAAATTGGAAATCCTTGTGATATACTGCACGTAGGCAGTGAGCCGTGCGGATCCACCGCCACTAGCATCCGCGCATTTATGCGTAGGGATGCTTGCGGCGGCGGATCCATAGGGCGAAGCCCGTGAGCGAGGCTGCGGAAGCAGCCGAGCGGCACGGCGGAGTAAGCGGCGGTCGAGCGAGGCGAAGCCCGTGAGCGAGGCTGCGGAAGCAGCCGAGCGGCACGGCGGAGTAAGCGGCGGTCGAGCGAGGCGAAGCCCGTGAGCGAGGCTGCGGAAGCAGCCGAGCGGCACGGCTCATATATTTAAACATGGGGAGATATAGATTGCGAGGGGAAACACATGAGCACGAAAGACGATAGAGAACAATTATTATCCGGCGGCAGGCAGCGCCCGCGCAGGGAGCGGGAGAAGCGGGCGCAGAAGGAGAAGCGGTCGGTCTTAAAGATCATACGCAACATTTTTTTTGGCCTGTTCGGACTGATCCTGCTGGCGGTACTTGGACTGTACGCCGCGGGAGCGGTTTATTTTGACGAACACTTTTTCCTGCACACGCAGATCAACGGGTTCGACGCCTCGCGCATGACGGTGGAGGAAGTGGAGACCATCATCGCGGATAAGATCGGCTCGTACCGGCTGGAGATCAAAAAGCGGGGCGGCACAAGCGAGATGATCACGGCGGATCAGATCGGCTACCACTATGTCTCCCAGGGAGAGACCCAGACGTTTCTGGACGGCCAGAACATGTTCCTGTGGCCCATGTATTTCTGGGAGGACATCGCCTACACCTTTGATTCCAGCGCCCAGTATGACGCGGAGAAGCTCGCGCGGGCCGTGGACGGGCTGGAATGTCTGGACGAGACACAGGTGATCATGCCGGAGGATTCCCACATCGCATACATGGACGGCACTTACTACGTGACGCCGGAGGTGGAGGGCAATCTCCTGGACCGCGAAAAAACGGCGGCTGTGATCCAAGAAGCGGTGGACGCGGCGCACGCGGAGGTATCTCTGGAAGAAAACGACTGCTATGTAAAGCCTAAGAGGCGGCAGGACGACGAGGCCCTGAACGCCACCTGCACAGAATTGAACACGATCGTCAGCACCAACATCACGTACCTGTTCGGAGAGAACACGGAGGTGCTGGACGGCGAGACGGTCCGCGACTGGATCTCCTACGAGGAGGGCGGCGAGGTGACGCTGGACGAGGACGCCGCGCGGGAGTTTGTCTATCAGCTTGCGGAAAAATATGACACCGCCGATAAACCGCGGGAATTCCGCACACACGACGGTTCCGTGGTGTCCGTCTCGGGCGGGTACTACGGCTGGGTGATCGACCAGGAGGGCGAGGTGGCGGAGCTTCTGGACTGCATCCGCAGCGGATATCAGGGCGAGCGCTACGCGGTGTTCGCGCAGACTGCGGTGAGCTGGGAGAACAGCGACCTTGGCTACAGCTATGTGGAGATCGACCTCGGGAGCCAGCACGTCTGGATGTATATCGACGGGGAGGAGATCGTGTCCACGGACTGCGTGTCCGGCGATATGATGAACTCCGACAGGACGACACCCGCGGGCACCTACACGCTCTATTACAAGGAATCCCCCTCCGTGCTGGAGGATGATAAGAAGACCTACCGCACAGAGGTTACCTACTGGATGCCGTTCAACGGAGGCATCGGGATGCACGACGCCACCTGGCGGGGCAGCTTCGGCGGAAACATCAACCAGTCCGACGGCTCCCACGGGTGCATCAACCTGCCGCTGGAGGCGGCGCGCACCATCTACGAGAACATTTACGAAGGAATGCCGATCATATGCTATTATTAGCAGGCGGGAGTGACTATGGAACAACTGAAGGATATCGTGGATCCGCTTCTCGCCTGGTTTGAGGGAAACGCCCGCGTGCTGCCCTGGAGGGACAGGCCGACGCCGTACCGCGTGTGGGTGTCGGAGATCATGCTGCAGCAGACCCGGGTGGAGGCGGTAAAACCATATTTTACCAGATTTATGGAGGAGCTCCCGGACGTGGCCGCGCTGGCGGCCTGCGGGGAGGACAGGCTTTTGAAACTCTGGGAGGGGCTGGGCTATTACAACCGGGTGCGCAACATGCAGGCGGCGGCCCGCACGGTCATGGAGGAGTACGGCGGCCGGCTCCCGGCCGATGTGGACGCCCTGCGGAAACTAAAAGGGATCGGCAGCTACACGGCCGGGGCCATCGCCTCGCTGGCGTTCGGCATCCCGGTGCCGGCGGTGGACGGCAATGTGATGCGCGTCATGTCCAGGCTCACGGCCAGCGAGGAGGACATCTCGCAGCCCGCCGTCCGGAAGCGGACGGAGGAAGCTATCCGGGATATCCTTCCACCAAAACATGTGTCCGCCTTCAACCAGGCGCTCATGGAACTCGGCGCTATGGTGTGCGTGCCCAACGGGACGGCAAAATGCGGGGAATGTCCCCTGAAGGGGCTGTGCCGGGCGAGAGAGCTTGACATCGTCATGGAACTTCCCAAAAAGGCGGCGGCAAAGCCGCGGAAGATCGAAAAGCGGACGGTGCTGGTCATACGCGACGGGGACCGGGTGGCCATCCACAAGCGGGCGAAAAAAGGGCTGCTCGCGGGCCTCTACGAGCTTCCCAACGTGGAGGGATGGCTGACGGACCGGGAGGTGCTCGCCCTTTTAAAAGAAAAGCAGCTTGCCCCTTTGCGCATCCAGAAGCTGCAGGAGGCCAAACATATCTTCAGCCACATCGAGTGGCACATGGCAGGGTATCTGGTGTCTGTGGAGGAGCCGGGCGAACAGGGGGAGTACCTGTTCGTGGAGCCTGCAAGGACAGAGAGAGAATATCCGGTTCCGGCTGCGTTCGCCGCTTATGCCAGGTATATGCAGATACGGATCGGCAATCAAAAAAAGAGAGAGGAATCAGAGTTATGAAAATATTATCCGTGGCGATCCCCAGCTACAACTCCCAGGATTACATGAAGAAATGCATCGAGTCTCTGCTGCCCGGGGGCGAGGATGTGGAGATCATCATAGTGGACGACGGGTCGAAGGACGGCACGGGCGCGATCGCGGACGAGTACGCCGCAAAATATCCCACCATCGTGAAGGCGGTGCATCAGGAGAACGGCGGGCACGGGGAGGCGGTAAACGCCGGCCTGCGCAATGCCACCGGCCTGTATTTCAAGGTGGTGGACAGCGACGACTGGGTGGACGCCGAGGCTTACCCGAAGGTGCTCGCCACCCTGAAGGATCTGGCGGGCGGCCCGGACGCGGTGGACATGGTCATCTGCAACTATATCTACGACAAGATTGGCGCGAGAAGGAAAAAGATCATGCAGTACCGGCACCTGTTCCCCGTGGACCAGGTGTTTGAGTGGAAGGATATGGGCATCCGCAGGGGCCACTACATCCTCATGCACTCCGTCATCTACCGCACAAAGCTGCTGCGGGAGTGCAATCTGGTGCTTCCCAAACACACCTTTTATGTGGACAACCTGTTCGTGTTCCAGCCCCTGCCCTCTGTGAAAAAGCTCTATTACATGGATGTGGAGTTCTACCACTATTTCATCGGGCGGGAGGATCAGTCCGTCAACGAAAAGGTGATGATCGGCAGGATCGATCAGCAGATTAGGGTAAATAAGATGATGATCGATATCCTGGCCAATATGCGCGGGCTGAACAAAAACTGCCGCAAATACATGGAAAACTATCTGGACATCATTATGACGGTGTCCTCCATGCTGCTGATCAAATCCGGCTCGGACGAGAACTTCGAGAAAAAGCAGGAGCTGTGGCGGCACCTGAAAAATGCGGACAGGAGCCTCTACCGCAGGATCCGGCACGGGCTCCTCGGCAGGGCATGCAACCTGCCCGGAAAGAGCGGGCGCATCGTCTCGGTGTCAGCCTACAAAGTGACGCAGAAATTTTACGGATTCAACTGACAGGAAAACTCCCGCTCATCCGACGATGAACGGGAGCTTTTTTTCACACAGCGATATTTCCATGGAAGGATAGAAGGCGTCCGACTCCCCGTCCGTGTGCACGGCGAGGGGGCGCTGCACGGCTACGGACAGCGTTTTGCAGCGCAGGATATGGATGCCTTTATATTTCGTGTGCTTTCCGAAAAACGCGGTGGGCAAGAGCGCGAGGATCTTCAGCTTCGGCATCTTTTCCACCAGGCAGACGTCCAGGATGTCGTCGGACACGTCCGCGTCCGGGCAGAACATAAAACCTCCGCCCTCATATTTTGCGTTCATGGCGGCGGCAAACAAAATGCCGGAGTAGGGCGTGGGCGCGCCGCCGTCCACGGAGATCTCGGCAGAGCAGGGGCGCATCAGCAGAAGCTGCTTTAAGGCGATAAGCAGATAGGTGAGCTTTCCAAGCCCCAGGCGGTTTAAAAAGTTCTTGATCCCGGAGCGCATGGCCTCGTAGCACACGGCGGCGTCAAAGCCGATGCCGGCGCTCACCAGAAACCTGCGCGTGCGGCCCTCCATGCGGCAGACGCCGATGTTTACGGGGCAGATCCGCCGCGGGTGCAGGACCGTTTCCACGGCTTTCTCCGGATCTGAAGACAGCGCAAGCGTGCGCGCCAGATCATTCCCGGAACCGGTGGGGATATAGCCGAAGCGGATCTGATCGATGTTTGTCAGGCCGTTTACCACCTCGTTGGCCGTGCCGTCCCCGCCCACCGCCACGATGGTGCAGGGCGCAAAGGAGGAAGAGATCCTGCCGGCGAGCTCCCCCGCATGTCCGGGGCGGCCGGTAAAGAACACCTGATAATCCGTTTTATCCGCAGCCAGTTTTTGCCGCGCGCATTCCCAGATCTTCCGGCCCTTGCCGGAGCTGGATCTTGGGTTCACAATAAAATAGTACTTCATGGGCTTATCCTCTGTTATCCGTTTGCATCCATCATAGCCCATCCGCGCAGAAAAGTAAATCCAAATCCGTGGAAAAGCAGGCGAAAGGAAATCAGAAAAAGTGGGCAAAAAGTAAATCAGAACAGATTGAATTTATGGGAAATATATGTTACGACCCGAGTTTGCCACTTACAAATGCGAAATGGAGCCTGTTTCTGGCTCCATTTCCCTTGTATGTATGCGGTTTTTC
>CANRIR010000047.1 GCA_947630735.1 uncultured Marvinbryantia sp. | reverse complement strand
CTCTTTCAAAAAATCGGTGGAGCGGAACTTTGGACAGATTCAACCGTTTTTTAGGTGCAGTTTGCGGAAACTCAAGCCCAAATAAAGAATCTTTCGCAGCCTTCCTCCATGGCCGGTTTAAAGGCGTTCATTCCATTTTCCATCTGCAGGCATTGTGCTTTTGGGTTTCCTTTTCCAGCGTTTTTTTTGATTTAATATTCTTTTCCGGCAAGGATCTCCTTGTAGTCCTGCAGGTTTTTCTGCAGAAGCTCCGGCGTGTTCAGATGGTAGGGGCATTTGCCCATGCACTGGTTGCAGTGCAGACACTCCTCGATCTTCATCATCATGGCCTGCGCCTGCGGGGTCAGCTGCGCGGCGGACGGAGAGCGCCGGATCAGCAGGGACATGCGCGCGCAGGTGTTGATCTCAATGCCCGCCGGGCAGGGCATGCAGTAGCCGCAGCCACGGCAGAACTCGCCCATCAGCTCCTGACGGTCTTTTTCTATGAGCGCGCGGATCTCGTCCGTCATCTTGGGCGGCTGATCCACATAGGAAAGAAATTCCTCAAGCTCGTTCATTCTCTGGACACCCCAGATGGGAAGCACGTTGTCATACTGCGCCTCGAACGCATACGCCGCCGCGGAGTTTGTGATGAGTCCGCCGGAGAGGGCCTTCATGGCGATAAAGCCCATGTCCGCCTGCTTGCACGCCTCCACAAGCCGGATGTCGTCCTCGGTGGCCAGGTAGCAGAACGGGAACTGCAGGGTGTCGTAAAGTCCGGATTCAATTGCCTCCTTCGCCACGGCAAGCCGGTGGTTCGTGATGCCGATATGCCGGATCTTGCCCTGTTTTTTCGCCTCCAGCATACATTCATACAGTCCGCTCCCATCGCCGGGCTTCGGGCAGAAGGACGGATTGTGGAACTGGTAGATATCCAGATAATCCGACTTTAAGTTGGCAAGCGTCGTCTCCAGATCCTTCCAGAAGTCCTCCGGCTTTGTGGAGCCGGTCTTGGAAGAGATGAACACTTTGCTGCGCACATCCGAGAGGGCCAGCCCGAGCTTGTGTTCGCTGTCGGTGTACCAGCGCGCCGTGTCAAAAAAGGTAATTCCGTTTTCGTAGGCTGCGCGCACGATCTTTACCGCTTCCTCATCGCTGATGCGCTGGATCGGCAGCGCGCCGAACCCATTTTTGTTGGTTACAATTTCTGTCTTTCCCAATCTCACTGTAGCCATGTCTGATCCTCCCTTGTGTGAGCCTGTATGGCCAGGCCGTGTATTTTAATTTTCTTCAGAACAGTTTTGTACGGTTAATTTTTTTTTATCTTAGCATACCGCCGCAGAAATAGCAAGAACACGCATGCCCCTTTTCGTTGGAGTTTACTCCTATTGTCATACAGCACTTTCCTGGTGGTTTACAAATTTATATTTCCCCTTGCCAAGCCCGGAAACTGCTTTGATCAGCCCCACGTCCTTTAGCCTGCAGATTATCTTACCCGCAGAGGATGATGCTATATCAAACATTTGTATAAGGTCAGAGCGACTGAAAGCTCGCTCATATTCAAAGCGATCAAAAAGGACAAGTACCTTATCTTTAGTCGGCGTATTGATTTTCATTTCGGAAATGGAGCGTTCAAACGCTACTTTCTTTGCCTCAAACGCTACTTTATCTTGCCCAAACGCTACTTTTTCGGTTTCAATAAGCCATTTTTCATCCATGCCATAATTCAGATTATACAAGGTAACCTGAAATGAAGCAGCATCCGAATAAAAGACCGGCTCCAACTCTGCACGGAAGTTGTGCGCTGCATGGTAAGCGTCTGTAATCTTCCTAAAACCACTGCCCTGGCGTTCCATGTAACCCAGTCGTCCAAAAATATCAGCCAGAATTGGGTTGCGCCGTGTAGAAGAAACATTTTCAATATCCCGTTCTTGTATTTTCGTTCCGTCCGCCATGCCTCCGGGCGAATAAATAGTCAACCGGTCATCATAAATATCAATATGAACTTCGCTTCCTAAAATTAGGTAGTCACGGTGGATCAGGGCATTTACAAGAGCCTCAAAAACACTTCTCTCACAATAGTCTGGCATCTCAATCCGGGAATCAGCGGTTTTCTTCCAGCGTGTTTTCATATTTCTCTTTACAAAACTGACACCCTCGTTCAAAAGGACGATCAAACTGCCGGAAAACTCCGCACTGTCCAGCGCATCGACCATGCCGCCGCTCTTATCCAGCCCATTCCATCGTGTGCAGAACAGGCGTGAATGACGTATTGGAGAATTGTCTGCTATCAAAGCGCCAGCATTTGTCAGCTTACCGTATTCATCCCGAATTTCAAAAGAGTCAAACAGCTTATCCTCCATGCTGCTGCCCGTCCACACCTTATATCGCTCCCTCAATTTGGAAAAAGCATAGTCCCTGAAATCATACTCGGTAACAAGACCGTCTATGGTACGGTTCATACCCTTCAAAATCAACTGATTCAGGACATAATCGGGAGCTATCACACTCTCGTTGCCAATGCGGATATATGCTTCCATCACACCGTCAGCCTTGTAATAATATGGCGTGGCTCGTCCCGCAGATACGGTCAATATCAGAATGTCTTTACCATGCTCCTTTTCAGGTGTTAAAATGAAATTCGGCAGAGGCGTGATACGTTCTTTTATTAAGCGGCTGATAGCGTCCGCATCAACCTGCGCGTCAGTCAGACCAACAATATTTCTGTCATTATCAATGCCAAAGAATAATGTCCCGCCGATCCCGTTAGCAAAGGCACTGATGCTTTTAAGCCAGCTCTTGGGTTTCCTTGTTTCCAGCGCGACCTTGAAATCACATTCCGTCGCTTCCGCGATCCAGCTGTCAATTTTCATTCTGTACCTCCCCGTCAGATCAGCTTCCTCACATCGTTGTACAGGATCACGACCATCAGCAGCATCAGAGCCAAAAACCCTGCGAAATGCACCAGGGCCTCTTTCTCCGGGTTGATGCGCTTTCCGCGGATGAGCTCCAGGAGCAGGAACAAAAGCCTGCCGCCGTCCAGCGCCGGCAGAGGCAGAAGATTCATGACGCCCACATTGGCGGACAGCATGATGGCGATGCCGAGCATGCTGGCGATGACGGAATCCCATCCTATCTTCGCGCTCTCCGTGTACGTGTCGTCGATCATGTCCACGACGCCCACCGGCCCGGACATATCCTGGATCCTGGCCTTGCCTCCCAGAAGCATGCGCAGGCCCTGCACCGTCATGTTCAGGTACAGGCGCATTTCGGCAAAGCTGTGGCTGAGCACGTCTGAAATGCGTCCCTTCATAAAATACAGGTTCACGCCCACGCCCAGGACATACCGTCCTTCCTCGTTTTTGCGCGGCGTGATATGCACCGTGTGGCTCTCGCCGTCCCTCAGATAGGTCAGATCGACATCCTGGCCCTGATGGGAATTGATGTACAGCGTGACCTCCCGGCTCAGACCGATATGCGTGCGGTTCATTTTTGTGATGAGATCCCCCGGCTGAAGACCGGCCTCAGCCGCCGCAGAGCCCTCCGTCACGCTGACGAGGTACGCGGGGTCATAGCCAAAGTTTCCCACCAGGATCACGGCGAGGCCAAACGCCATGATAAAATTAAAGAAAGGCCCGGCGGCGACGATCAGAATGCGCATCCAGGCGGGCTTTTCCGCGAAGGAGCCCTCCGCTTTCGCCTTCCAGGCCCCGACTTCCTCGCCGGCTTCTTCGGCCTTCCAAACCTCGCCTTTTTCCCCGGTTTCCCAAGCCCGGTCTTTCTGCCCGGCTTCCTCGTCCCCGCTTGTCTCCTCCACTGTCCCGTCCTCGCCCAGCATCATGCACGAGCCGCCAAAGGGAAGGAGCTTCCAGGAATAGCGTGTGCCGTGCCACTGCCTGCTGAGGATCCTCGGCCCCATGCCAAGTGAAAATTCCACCACCGTCACGCGGCATATCTTTGCCAGGACAAAATGACCCAGCTCGTGGAACAGAATGATCACGCTCAGGATCACGATCCCCCAGAAAATACTCAAACTACCACCTGCTTTCTATCCGCTCATACGTCTCCCGCTCCGCGTCCAGAATCTCCTCCACGGAGGGAGCAGGCTTTGTCTGATGTGCATCCATACATTCCGTGATGATCTCATAAATATCGGTAAACCGGATCTTTCTGTCCAGAAACTTGCTCACTGCCTTCTCATTGGCCGCGTTAAACACCGTCGGCATGGAGCCGCCCTCCCTGGCCGCACGGTACGCCAGCGGGAGCCCCAGGAACACATCCGTGTCCGGCTCCTCGAAGGTAATTTCCTTAAGCGCGGCAAAATCCAGGCGCTTTCCCGGCAGAAAACGCCTCTGCGGATAATAGAGCGCGTACTGGATGGGGAGCTTCATGTCCGGCGTCCCAAGCTGCGCCATCACAGCGCCGTCCACAAACTCTACCATAGAGTGTATGACGCTCTGGGGTTGTACTACAACCTGAATCTGATCCAGATCCATGCCGAACAGCCACTTTGCCTCCATAACCTCCAGGCCCTTATTGACCAGAGTCGCGGAGTCTATGGTGATCTTCCGGCCCATATTCCAGTTGGGGTGCTTCAGGGCGTCCTCCACGCGCACGTCCCGCAGCTGCTCTTTTGTGCGTCCCCGGAAAGGCCCGCCGGAGGCCGTGATCAGCAGCTTCTTTACCTGCCCGGCATGTTCGCCGTTCAGGCACTGAAAGATGGCGCTGTGCTCGCTGTCCACCGGCAGGATGCGCACCCCGCGCTCCCTGGCCAGCGGCATGATGATATGCCCGGCCGTCACCAGCGTCTCTTTGTTTGCCAGGGCGATATCCTTGCCCGCCTTTATGGCCTCGATGGTCGGGCGGATGCCGATCATGCCCACGATGGCCGTCACCAGGATCTTTGCCTCCGGGATGACCGCTATCTCCAAAAGACCGTCCATTCCCCACACGATCTTCACATCCAGGTCGCGCACGGACGCGGCGAGGGCATCGGCCGACTCCTTCTTCCAGACGGCCGCCAGGCGCGGCCGAAATTCGCGGATCTGCCGCTCCAGCAGCTCTATGTTCCCGCCCGCGGCCAGCGCCGCAATCCGGATATCCTTATTTGCCCGTACCACTTCCAGGGTCTGCGTCCCGATGGAACCCGTGGACCCGAGCACCGCTATGGCCCGTTCCTCCAACTGTCCCGCCTCCATATCCATCCTTTTTACTTTTTCCATATTTTTACAGTCCATACACCCAACCGGAGCATTTCCCGCCGCGTCTACCGCATCCACATACTGGCCAGGAAATAGATGACCGGCGCTGTGAAGATCACGCTGTCAAACCGGTCCAGGATCCCGCCATGGCCGGGGATCAGCGTGCCGTAATCTTTGATGTCGTGGTTGCGCTTGATGGCGGACGCCGCCAGATCTCCCACCATGGAGATGAGCGCCCCCACCGCGCAGATGCCCGCGAAGATCGGAACCGGATCTTCCGTGTGCAGATAGCCGCCCACCGCAGCCGCGTAGAGCGCTCCCAGCAGCGCGGCCCCGGCCACGCCTCCGACCGCGCCCTCCACCGATTTCTTCGGGCTCAGCACAGGGGACATTTTGTGCTTTCCGATGAGCACGCCCACACAGTACGCGCAGGTGTCGCACCCCCAGGAGCACAAAAAGATCAGCCACACGGCAAACCTGCCGTCCGGCAGGTTCCTGGTCAGATAAATATAAGAGAGCATCACGCTCACGTAGACGACGCCGAAAAACGCCGTCATCACCTGCTCCGCGCGGTACTTAGGAAAGGTAAACACATACACCGCCAGAATGACCGTCAGGGCAGACACCAGATAGACGGTGCTGTACGATTCCAGCCCCAAAAGAAGAAGCACATAATAAAGCGCGGCGGTCAGAAACCCTGCCACCGCCAGCGCATGATCGTCTTTTTTCTGTACGCCTGCCGCCCGATACAGCTCCGAGAGGCCTATGGTAGAGACGGCAAGCGCCGTCCCCCAGAGAACATAGCCTCCCGGAAGGATGGTAAGCAGCGCCACAGCCACCAGAATGATCCCGCTTCTCAGCCTAACCCAAAACATGGTCTAATTTCCTCCATAGCGCCGTTCCCGGCCGTTGTATTTCTCGATGGCCTCCCACAGATCCTCTTTGGTAAACGCGGGCCATGGCACCTCCGTAAAATAAAACTCGCTGTAGGCAAGCTGCCACATCAGATAGTTGGACAGCCGCAGCTCCCCGCTGGTGCGGATGAGAAGATCCGGATCCGGCACCTCCCGGGTGTCCAGGTAATCCGCCACGGTCTGCTCCGTGATGTCCTGCGGCTTCTGCTTTCCGTCCACGCAGTCCTGCGCGAGGCGGCGGACGGCGCGCACGATCTCATCCCGGCTGCCGTAGTTAATGGCGATCTGGAAATTCAGCCCGGTGTTGTCCTTCGAGCTCTCCACCAGGCGGCGCAGGCTGTCCTGCAGGTCCTCATCCAGCGCGGTGGGATCCCCCAGCACGCGCACCTTCATGTTATTTTTCTGGGCAGTCTTGATGCAGGTCTTCGTGTAGGTGCGGAAGATCCTCATCAGCCCGTCCACTTCCTCTTTGGACCGCTTCCAGTTCTCCGTAGAAAACAGGTAGACCGTCAGATATTTGATGCCCATATTGTAGGCGTCCTCGCAGATGACCTCCAGGTTCTTCGCACCCCTGCTGTGCCCGTAGTTGCGGGGCATTCCCTTGCTCTTCGCCCAGCGGCCGTTCCCGTCCAGGATGATCGCCACATGGCGCGGTATCACAAGCTCGCTCCTGTCCATTATACCGTCATGATCTCCTTCGATTTTTCTTCCACCGCACCGTCGATCTCTTTGATATACTTGTCCGTGAGCTTCTGCATCTCCGTCTCAAGCTCCTTGATGGTGTCCTCGGAGACCTCCGTGCCCTTCAGCTTCTTGAAGGAATCGTTGGCGTCGCGGCGGATGTTGCGCACCGCAACCTTCGCGCCCTCGCCCTTTTTGCGGACGTCCTTCACCAGATCTTTTCTGCGCTCCTCCGTGAGCTCCGGGAAAACAAGGCGGATCACTTTCCCGTCGTTGGTGGGATTGATGCCAAGATCCGACTTCTGGATGGCCTTCTCGATCGCCTTCAGCAGGCTGGTGTCCCAGGGCTGGATCTGCAGCATGCGCGGCTCCGGCACGTTCACATTGCCCACCTGCTGGATGGGCGTCTGCGTCCCGTAGTAGTCCACCGTGATGCGGTCCAGCACGCGCGGATTCGCCCGCCCCGCGCGGATGGCCCCAAACTCCTGCATCAGGTTGTTGTACGTCTTTGTCATCTTCTCGTCAAATGCCTTCAGTCTCTCATCCATAATCTTTTCCCTCCTGATTTTTTCTATTCTTTTAAACAGTCACTTTCGTACCGCTAAAATTCCCGTTTACCGTGTTCACAATGCTGTTTTCTTCGTTCAGGCCGAACACCAGCATGGGCATCTTGTTTTCCATGCAGAGGATGGACGCCGCAAGGTCCACCACGCCCAGCCGCTTGTCGATCACATCCTGGATCGTGATCGTATCGTATTTCTTCGCCGCCGGGTTCTGCTTCGGATCGCTGTCGTACACCCCGTCGATGGACTTCGCCAGCAAAATAACGTCCGCCTCGATCTCCACCGCCCGCAGCACCGTGGTGGTGTCCGTGGAAAAATACGGGTGCCCCGTGCCGCCCGCGAAGAAGGTGACCATGCCCTTTTCAAAGCACTCGTTCACGCGGTCCTTGGAAAACAGCTCCGTGAACGCCCCGCAGGAAAACGGCGTGAAGATCTGGGTCTTCATGCCCGCCGAGCGGAAGATCTCCGACACGTAGATGCAGTTCATCACGGTGGCAAGCATGCCGATCTGATCCGCCTTGGTGCGGTCTATATTCTCGCTGGAGCGCCCGCGCCAGAAATTCCCGCCGCCGATGACCACGCCCACCTGGATGCCGTCCGCCACAAGCTGCTTTACCTGATCTGCCACTTTCACAACCGTCGGCTCGTCGAAGCCCGTCCTGCGGTCGCCCGCCAGCGCCTCCCCGCTCAGCTTTAACAACACTCGCTTCATATCGCTTTTCTCCTCTTATCTCGTACTATTTGAACCAGTATACCATACTTTACAAAGATTTAATACACTTTTTTTTCAAAGCGTGGTAGACTAAAAGAAAATCCCCGGACAGAAAGGCATTACCATGAATATCGAACATAAGAAAACTGCCCTGGACGACGATTCCCTGCTCTATCAGAAGCGGGACGACTCCCTGGGCAAAAAAGACACATCCAATCTGACCAAATTACAAAAAGTGGAATATTTTAAGGACTACTACCTGAAGGCCGTCCTGATCATCATCGCCGTGGGGATCCTGGCCGCTGTCCTGATCTACAACATGTTCTTCCGCAAGCAGGTGGACGTGCTGCAGATCGCTTTCCTGGACGGCGCCTACGCCACAGAGAGCGAGCGCTGGCAGAGCGACCTGCGCGACTACTACGGGCTCACCAGCAAGGACGAGTACATCGCCCTGGACTACTACAACCTGGACGACTACACGGCGCAGATGAAGCTCTCCACCATGCTGGGCGCGCGCGTCATCGACCTCATGGTCTGCGACGAGGAATCCTTCCAGCGCTACGCCGCCCTGGGCACCTTCGCGGACCTGTCCGAGTTTCTCCCGAAGGACGTGTACGCCAAGTTCCAGGATAAGATCGTGGAGGCCAGCGAGGAGGAGACCGACGTGAACTTCAACGTCACGAAAACCTACCCGCCCAAGCCCTACGGCATTGACATCACAGACAACGCCGTATACAGGCAGTACGGCGGCTCCGAGTCCAGGACCATCCTCGGCGTCGTGGTGAGCACGGAGCGGACGGAGAATGTGCTGAAATTCCTGGACACGCTGAACGGATCATAGACAGATCACAGATACTGCTCCAGATCCTTCCGGTCGTTGGAAAACTGATAGGCGGACTGCGCGGTGATCGTTCCCTGGCGCACCAGGCGGCACAGTTCGCTGTTTAAGGTGTGCATGCCGAACGAAGCGCCGGACTGCATGGCCGTGCTCATCTGATGGGCCTTGGCCTCGCGGATCAGGTTCAGCACCGCGTCGGTGCCCACCAGGATCTCTGTGGCGGCGATGCGCCCGCCTCCCGCTGCCAGCGGGATCAGACACTGGGTGACCACGCCGTTCAGCACGCCGGAGAGCTGCGTGCGCACCTGGTTCTGCGCCTCCGAGGGGCAGGCGTCCACAACGCGGTCCACCGTCTGGGCAGCGCCCGTGGTGTGCAGGGTGGAGAGCACCAGATGGCCCGTCTCGGCCGCGGTCAGCGCGGCGGAGATCGTCTCATAGTCGCGCATCTCTCCCACCAGGATCACATCCGGGTCCTCGCGCAGGGCCGAGCGCAGGGCCGAGGCGAACGATACCGTGTCGTGCCCCACCTCCCTTTGGTGGATCAGAGATTTCTTAGTCTGGTACACATACTCCACCGGGTCCTCGATCGTGATGATGTGCCGCGCTTCCTTTTCATTGATATGATCCACCATCGCCGCAAGCGTGGTGGATTTTCCGCTTCCCGTGGGCCCCGTCACCAGGATCAGCCCCCTGGGCTTCTCCGCCATCTCCCGCAGGATGGACGGCAGCTTCAGCTCGTCTAAAGTGGGGATCTTGTTGTTTAAAAGACGGATGGTGGCCGCCACCTTGCCCTGCTGGCGGAACACATTGACCCTCTGCCGGTTCCCGTCGGAGCTGGTCAGGGAGAAATCGATATCGAAGCCCTGCTTCAGCTTCTCCCGCTGGTTTTCATCCAACATGGAGAAAATGGCGTCCTCCGTCTCCTGGTCGCTCATAAAAATGCCGGATCTCTCCATGCTCCCGTGAATGCGGAAGATCAGATCCATCCCCTCCGTGATATGTACATCCGAACAATTCTGCCTGCGTGCCTCCAGCACGATCTGGTCTATCGTCATCTTCTCTCTCCTTTTTTATGAATAGTATGCAACCTTCTGCAGCTCCTCCACGGTGCTGACGCCGTCGCGCACCATATTCGTCCCCAGCTCCCGCAGGGTGCGCATGCCCTGCTCTTTTACCGCGTACTCCTCGATCTGGTCCATGGTGGCCCCCTCGGAGATCATCTTGCGGATCTTCGCGTCGATCACCACGATCTCGTGGATGGCGATACGCCCGGCGTAGCCTGTGTTGTTGCAGCGGTTGCAGCCCTGGGGCCGCTTGATCCTGGGCACATCGTCGCCTAAAAGCTCCCGCTCCATCTCGTTGGGCTCGTCGTCCTTTGCGCAGAACGGACACACCTTGCGCATCAGACGCTGCGCCACCACGCCCACCAGGGAGTTCGCGATCATGTAGGGCTCCATGCCCATGTCGATCAGACGGACGATGGAGGAAACCGCGCTGTTGGTGTGCAGGGTGGAGAGCACCAGATGGCCCGTGATGGCGGCGCGGATGGAAATGCTGGCCGTCTCCGCGTCACGCGTCTCACCTACCATGATGATATCCGGGTCCTGGCGCAGCAGAGCGCGCAGGCCGATCTCGAAGGTAAGCCCCGCCTGGTTGTTTACCTGCATCTGGTTGATCTTCGCCACGTTCTTCTCCACCGGGTCCTCGATGGTGGAAATGTTTACCTGCTTCCTGGACAGGTCCTCCAGCACCATGTACAAAGTGGTGGACTTGCCGGAGCCGGTGGGCCCTGTGATATAGATGATCCCGTTGGGGGATCGCAGCATCCTGGAAAATTTCTCGTAGTCCGTGGGGGTCATGCCGTAGGTGCGATTGTGGTCGATCACCGCCTGGCTGGCCAGAAGACGCATGACCGCCTTCTCGCCGAACACCGTGGGGATCACGGACACACGGATGTTGATGGTCTGGCCGTTCACGCGCATCTTGCAGTGGCCGTCCTGCGGGATGCGGCGCTCCGCGATGTCCATGCCCGCGATGATCTTGATGCGGGCGATGAGGGAGCTGTGCAGGCCCTTCTGCAGGGTCACGTAATCCACGATGGTGCCGTCGATCCTCATGCGCACCAGCGATTTATCCTCAAAGGGCTCGATGTGGATATCGCTGGTGTTGGTGGTGTAGGCGCGCTGCACCAGGCTGTTGAGCAGCTTGATGATGGGCACCTCGCCGTCGCCGTCCTCCAGCTCCAGCTCCTCCATCTCCGAATCCTGGAACACCTCGTTCGCGGTGGTGGCGGCCCGGTGCGCGGAGACCTCGGAGTAGTAATAGGAAATGGCGCGCTCCAGCGGCGCCTTCTCCGCGAGCTGGATCTCCAGATCCATGCCCGTCAGCTGGCGGATGTCCTCCATGGCGTAAAAGTTCAGGGGGTCGTTGGTGGCCACCACCATGTGGTCCTCCTGCACGGACAATGCCAGGATGCCGTATTTCTCCGCGAGCTGCTGCGGGATCTTCGACACCGCCTCCACATCGATCTGGCGGTTGGACAGATCCACCTGCGTCAGGTTCAGACGCCTGGCAAGCGCTTCCAGCATCTGCTGCTCGGTGATGAAGCCCTGCTCGATCAGCACGGCGCCCAGACGTTTGCCCCGGTTCTCCTTCTGGTAGGCCAGCGCCTGCTGCAGCTGCGCCTCCGTGATATATCCGTATTCCTTCAGCACCTCGCCGATCGGGATATTCTTAATCTGACTCATTGCCTTGTTCCTCCCATGCCCCCTCGTTCTCGTAGAGCTGTTTGTTGCACATATACATATCCAGGCCCAGCTCCAGCTGGCGGGACCCCTCCTCGCGCACGGTCGTGCCGTCCTGCTGCACCCGCATGCGCGCCTGGCCCTGCTGGTAGGCAATGCTGGTCACGCGGATGGCGGGATAGCCGTTCACCAGGGCGTCGATCAGGCGCGTATAGTTCTCCTCGCTCCCCTCCACCGTCAGGCGGATGGCGCAGGTGTAGATCTGCTGCTGCGTGCCCTCAATGCGCTGGGGCAGGGCCGGCTCCTCCTCGGCGGCCTCCCCGCCGTCCGATTCCCCGGACGCCTGGGAATTCAAAGCGTCCGCGTCCAGCCCGAGCGCCTGCGCGGCCGCCTCCATCTGTTCCTGCACCTCATCCGCCCTGGCCAGCTCGGAGAGCACATAGGGCTCCGCGTTCGTGTAGGCCACGGGCTGAATGTCAAGATCCACGCTCTCCAGGCCGTTCGCAAGCACAATGCCGGTGATCTCGCGGTCCACCTCCTGGCTGGTCATCATGCCGTAATAATCGGCCGTCGCCTCGGCCGCCTCCCGCCCAAGATCCGTCATATCCTTCTGGTATTCCGGATAGCGCATGATCTTCAGCTCCATCTCATTTTGCTTCATCTGCGCGTCCGAGATCTCCAGATCCAGGTCGTCGATGCGCTCCAGCGTCGGCATGATGAGATAATAGATAAATCCCACCCCGATCAGCACAAACGCCATCAGGGAGAGCAGAAATTTATCACGGCTCGTCAATTTTGTCTGCATCAGTCACCCCTCACTTTCCCGCATTTTCCGACAGATAACAGCTCATGTTGATCGTGTACATCCGCGTGGTCTCCTCGTAATTGTAGCCGGAGTACCGCACGTTGTCAAAGATGCCGGACTGCTCCAGCGTATCGATAAAGCGGTTGATCATCGTCACATCCGCCGCCTTGGCGTCCACATTCAGGGCCCCGCTGGACGCCTCGTAGGAGCGTATATCCAGCTCCACGCTCTGGGCCTGCGCGCAGTTCTGCAGCTCCTGCACCACCCGGCTGTTCATATAGGGGAAGGACTGAATGCAGCCCTCCACCCACTTCAGCTCCGACACCTGCCGGGACAGGGCGGAGATCGCGGCCTGCACGACATCCACAAGGTTGCAGGTCTCCAGGTTGACCGGATCGTTGATATAGGCGTTCAGCTCCGCCAGCTCCTGCTTCTTTTGATTCTCCTGGTGGAACAGCACCCCGGTCGCCGCCGCACAGACGATCAGAAACAGCACCGGCGGGATCACATACCGCTTCCAGACCTTCGGGCCGCTCTCCTTTTTCTTCGCCTTCTTTTTGGCCAGCGCCACCAGGTTGATGTCCTGTTTGGCCCGGATCATATTTCCAAGCTCGGCCAGGTATTTGCTGTATTCCTCCGCCATGCCCTTCGGCATGCGGATATGCTTTTCGGGCTGCAGAAGCTCGCAGGCGCTCTCCGTCCCCGCCTCCTGCATGGCCTCGCGGTAGATCTCAAACTCCTCTTTCGTGGCCCCGGCCAGGTACACCGTCTCGATCTTCTGCTGGATCTGCTGTGTGATGGCAAACTGCTGGATGTTGTTGACCAGCCTCGCCAGCTCCACGCCGAACTGCGGCGTGCCCGCCTCGCAGAACACGCGCCTCTGGGTGGTGTACACGGCCGAGCCGTCCACCCACAGCATGCTGTTGATGCTGGTGCCGTCCACCATGTGGATGACGCAGGCCTTGCTGTTGATCTGCTTTAAGGTGCCCAAAAGCTTGTTCCTGCACATCCGGGCCACGCCGACCGAAGACACCTTGATGCCCAGGCCCGCGAACAGGTTCAGATAGCCCTGCACAAAGCTGCGGTCCACCGAGACCGCGTACACGGAGATCTGCTTCTTGCCCGCCTTCATCAGCATATAATCCTGAATGGGATCCTTCTGGTCGGTCACATCGCCGAATTCCAGGGGAAGGGTCTCCCGGATCTTTTTATCGCTCGTCTTCGGCAGGGTCAGATCCTTCAGGACAAACTGGGAGCTGTTGATGACCAGGGACACGTCTTTTTTCGGCAGCTTGTTGGCCGCCCAGAACTCTTTTAACTGCTCCGCCAGATCGGCCTCGTTGGTAATGATGCCGTTGATCAGGCTCCCCTCCGGGATCTGCGTGGAGCAGACGCGCTTCACACGGATCCTGCCCCCGCCGCTGCCCACAACCGCGTTGATGTTATTATTCGATAGATAAACTGAAGTTGTCATGGATAACCCCCAACCCTTTTACTTCGTATCTGCTTGTTAATAGCCCGCTCCGATGGCATCGTAGGAGCCATAGATCGGCGTGATCACGGAGATGATGATAAAGCCCACGATCCCGGCCATGAGCACGATCATGACCGGCTCCAGGAACGACACCATCTTATTGATCGCCATCTCCGATTCGTATTCCAGGTTTTCCGCGCTGGAATCCAGCATGGCGTCCAGGCTTCCGGTCTCCTCGCCGATCAGCACCGTGGACGCAAATTTCATCACAAACCCGTCGATCTTGCCCAGGGCCGCGGAGAGGTTTTCACCGGCGCGCACGCTGGCGATCGCCTGGTCAAACTGCTCGTCTATGTACAGGTTCCCCACGGTCCTGCGCCCGGTCTGGAGCGCCGTGACGATGGGAAGGCCCGAGGAATACAGAGAGCTTAGGGTGCGGGCGAACCGCGCCGTGTAGATGGTCTTTAACAGCTTGCCGATGACCGGCATGCGCAGAAGCAGCTTATCCTTCGCCAGGCGCACCGCGTAGATGCGGAAGATCAGCGCGATGGCCATCACAACGATAAAGACGCCGATGCCGATCTGCAGCCAGTTTTTCACCAGCGTGTCGGAAAACCACATCAGGAATTTCGTGCCGGCCGGCAGCGATTCCATCTGGTCGAACAGATCCTTGAACTGCGGGAGCACAAAGGTAAAGATGATCAGCACCACCGCCACGATCATCACGCCCAGGATGCAGGGGTACACCATGGCGCTCGATACCTTGGATTTCAGCTTGTGCTCCTTCTCATAGTGCTTCGCCATGCGGAAGGCCGTCTGATCGAGCTTGCCGCTGGCCTCCGCGGAGCGGAACATGTGGATCATCAGCTCCGGGAACGCTCCCCCCTGCTGCTCCATGGCGTCGGAGAGCGCCACGCCCTGCCGGATGAGGCGCTGCAGATCCGCGTAGATGACGCGGTGATTTTTCTTCAGATTCTCCTCCTCGGAGATGATGCCGAGAGCGCGCACCAAGGAGACGCCGGCGGCCAGAAGGGTGGCCAGCTCGCGGCTGAAATCCGCCAGGTCCTTCGTCTTGATCTTCTTTCTGGTCTGTGTGGAATTTTTCTCTTTGTGTGAGAGCAGGAACAGTCCCTCCTGCCGGAGGCGCTGGTACAGATCCGCCTCATCCGCCGCGTCCCGCACGCCCTTTACTCTTTTTCCGGCGTCGTTCTGCGCGGTATACTGATATTTGGGCATTGACTCGCCACCTCATTTCTTTTCTCTTTCCAGATCCGCGAACCCTAAAATCCGCAGAGCCGCAGGTACTGATCGATCAGGCTGTTCCCCCAGAACAGCGCCGCCGCCATGCCGGCGCACAAAAACGGGCCGAACGCAAAGTGTTCTTTTTTCCCTTTCTTTCGCGCAGCCAGCAGGAAGATGCCGTAGAGGCCCCCGCCGACAATGGCCAGAAACGTGGCCGTCAGGCACAGCTTCCACCCCAGGAACAGGCCCGCCGCGCCCATCAGCTTGATGTCGCCGCCGCCGAACGCCCCCGGTATGGCCAGGGTGAGCAGGAGCATGGGCACGCTCACGCACACCGCTCCGATGAGCCGTTCCTGCCAGGCGGGTTCCCCGCCCAAAAGCCACGACGCAAGCGCCGTCACGGCCACCGCGAGCACCAGCCCGTTGGGGATCTCCATGGTGTCGGCGTCCACAAAGGCCACCACGGCCAGGATGCCCAGGAACGCGAAGGCCGCAAACGCCTGCACATCGGAGCCGAATTTCCAAAAGCACAGCAGGGCAAGCACGCCGCCCAGGCACTCCACCGCCGGGTAGCGGAAGGATATGGGCGCTTGGCAGGTTCTGCATTTTCCCCGCAGATAAAACCAGTTGAGCACCGGAACCATGTCGTACCATTTCAGCTCCGCCCCGCAGGAGGGGCAGTGGCTCCTGCCCGTTATAAATGATATCTTCCGCGGCAGGCGGTATATGACCACGTTTAAGAAGGAAAAGATGGATGCGCCCGCCAGAAAGATCAGTATATAGAATAGACTTTCCAGGATGTAGTACATGGTTATGCTCCGTAATTGTTCATTTCTGACCCGTCCAGGGAGAACATGTTGTGCGCCCGGTATACCTGCCACTGGCGCTCGTCGTTTTCATCCAGATAGTAGTAGACCAGGTAGGGCCCTTCCCGGTAGAGCAGGCGCGTGGGCGCCAGTTCGTCTTTGGCCGTGCCCAGCACGACCAGGTTGCCCTCGCACTCTGATACGTCGTAGACCTGCTGCTCTGCTTCTTCTTTGAGGCCGCTGGCTGTGCGGTCGTCGTACATGCTGAGGCCTTTTCCGTAGTATTCTACGCCCACCATGCGCAGGGCCGTCCAGACGTTGCGCGCCTGCCGCAGTGCCAGATGGGCCTCGGACCGCCAGACGAAGTACAGGCCCGCCAGTGTGGCCAGACCGACGGCGAGGAGCACCGCGAGGATGACGGCGGTGAGCCTCCAGCCGTTGATTAAGTGTATTTTGCGTTTTTCCATAACTTGACTCCCATGTCTTTTGCTGCTTCGTCTGCGGGGCGGACTGCCCCACGTTAAATTTTGAATGTATCTTATGTAAGTATACATTAATTTGCGGGATTACTCAAGATAATTTTGGGTAATATG
>CANRIR010000046.1 GCA_947630735.1 uncultured Marvinbryantia sp. | reverse complement strand
CGTCCGACAAAGTTTCCTAACCTTTTTTCCGCTCCGTGTCTGCCTCCCCGGGCTCTGCACCACCGATCCCGTCCGACAAAGTTTCCTAACCTTTTTTCCGCTCCGTGTCTGCCTCCCCGGGCTCTGCACCACCGATCCCGTCCGACGAAGTTTCCAAACCCGACTCCGTGCCTGCCTCCTCAGCCTGCGCACCACCGTTTTCTGCAGTCCGGCCGTCCGGCAAAGTTTCCGGCTCTGCGTCCGCCTCGCCGTCTTCCTCGCTGTTCTCCTCCGGCGCGATCCCGTAGAAAATGTCCTGGTTCTCGCGCTTCAGCTTGATGCTGACGGCGTAGACCACCGCGCCCAAAATCCCGTTTCCGCTCACGCTTCCCATGGTAAACAGGAAGTAGCCGAGGCCGGCAAGCCCGGCGAAATCGAAGGCGGCGAATTTCAGGTACGCGCTTTTCTGCCGCGCGGTAATGCCGTCAAAGCGGTGCAGCAAAATGGGCTCGGCCACGTCCATCAGCACCCAGAAAAGAAACAAAGACGCCCCGATCAGAATATCCCCCTGACGGCTTGTGAGCACATGTTTAAAAGATCCGTAAATGCCAAACGCCACCGCGGCCGCCAACTGCGCCAGCGCGACGGCTGTGATCACCGCGGTCCGTTTTTTTCTCTTTTCTTCCATTGTCCATATCCCTTCGTTTTCTCCAAAAAATACGGCTGTTTTTCCCCGTTTATGGTAAGTATATACGATTCTTCTCTCTTTTGCAAAACATTTATAGACAAATAATTTTTCCTCCTATATAATGAAAAACAGGGCCCAAAAGCCCTTGCTGAAAACAGAAGGCGAAGGGCGGCGTTTCCGGCCCCGCCTTGAAAAATTTTGATTTTCTAATTTGTAATTTAGGAAAGGAAGGATTTGCTTGGAACAGACACAGACAAAAGAAAACAAGATGGGGGTCATGCCCATCCCGAAACTGCTGATCACCATGTCGCTGCCAATGATGCTCTCCATGCTTGTACAGGCGTGCTACAACATCGTTGACAGCATCTTTGTGTCCAGGATCGACGAGTACGCCCTGACGGCCGTATCCCTGGCATTCCCGGTGCAGAACCTGATGATCGCTTTTGCCTCCGGCACAGGCGTGGGCATCAACGCCCTTTTGTCCCGGAGCCTCGGGGAGAAGAATGAAAAGGACGCCAGCCTCGCCGCAAACAACGGCATTTTCCTGGCCCTTGTCACTTGTCTGGTCTTCGCCGTGGGCGGTATTCTGCTGGCCCGCCCGTTCTTTACCTTCCAGACGGACAACGAGGTCATCATTGAGTACGGCGTGCAGTATATGTCCATCATCACGGTCTGTTCCTTCGGCGTGTTTATGCAGGTAACCTTTGAGCGCCTTCTGCAGTCCACCGGCCGGACCATCTACAACATGGTCACGCAGGGCGTGGGTGCCATTACCAACATCATCCTGGATCCCATCATGATCTTCGGCCTGTTCGGCATGCCGCGCATGGGCGTGGCCGGGGCAGCCATCGCCACCGTTACCGGGCAGATCCTGGCGATGTGCCTGGGCATTTTCTTCAACATGAAAAAGAACCCGGAGATCCGCATCCGCCTGAAGGGCTTCCGGCCTGATCTGCGCATCATCCGCGTCATCTACGCGGTGGGCGTTCCGTCCATCATCATGATGGCCATCGGCTCCGTGATGACCTTTGGGTTCAACAAGATCCTGCTGATGTTTACCTCCACCGCCACGGCGGTGTTCGGCGTCTATTTCAAGCTGAACAGCTTTGCGTTTATGCCCATCTTCGGCCTGAACAACGGCATGATCCCCATTATCGCCTACAACTACGGCGCGCGCAACAAGGACCGCATTACCAAGACCATCCGCCTGAGTATCTGCATTTCCGTGAGCATCATGTGCGTGGGTCTCCTGGTGTTCCAGCTGCTGCCGGACAAACTGCTGCTGCTCTTCAACGCCTCGGAGAGCATGCTGGCCATCGGCGTGCCGGCCCTGCGCATCATCAGCCTGAGCTTTGTGGTGGCCGGCTTCTGCATCATCGTGGGTTCGGTCTTCCAGGCTCTGGGGAACGGCGTGTACAGCCTGATCATCTCGGTGGCAAGACAGCTGGTGGTGCTGCTCCCGGCCGCCTACATCCTGGCCGTCACGCTGGGGCTCGACGCCGTGTGGTGGAGCTACGACATCGCGGAGGTCATCTCCCTGATCTTGAGTATTTTCCTGCTCATCCGCATTTACAACGAAAAAGTGCGGGACCTGTGACAGATCCCGCACAAACCTTTTTATATGAATCTGTTCTGCGCGGCGTCATAGGTGTAATCGATGCCGCGCAGTTTTTCTTCCACTTCTTCTTTATCTATCCCAAGCCCCTCCGCAAGGGCGTCCAGGCTGGGGTAGAAATCGCGAAGCTGCGTGTTGATGTAGCTCAAAAGCATGACCGGATCTTTCGGTATCATAAAAACCTCCCGCTAATGTATTTTCCGCACATGTGCCGTCCGTTTTCTATGCACTGCACGTGCCGCCGTGCAGTGTCCATCTTCTGTTCCCTGCACATGTGCCACGCAGTGTCAGCCTTCCGTTCCCTGCACATACGACGTCAGCTTCCCGTCCTGCACGTCCAGCCAGATGACGTCGCCGCCGCGCACCTCGCCGGACAGGATCTCCCGGGCTGCCAGCGTCTCCACGTTTTTCTGAAGGAACCGCTTCAGGGGCCGCGCGCCGTACATGGGCTCGTAGCCGCCCTCGATCACAAAATCTTTCGCCGCGTCCGTCAGCTTCAGGGAAATATCCTGGGAGGCCAGACGTCTGTTCAGATCCGCCATCATCAGGTCGATGATGTGGCCGATGTTTTCCTTGGTGAGCGGCTTGAACATGATGATCTCGTCCAGACGGTTCAAAAATTCCGGGCGGAAATGGCCGCGCAGGTCGTCCATGACCAGCTTTTCGCACTCCGGGCGGATGGTGCCGTCCTCCTCGATGCCGTCCAGCAGATACGAGGAGCCGATGTTGGAGGTCATGATGAGGATGGTGTTTTTAAAGTCCACCGTCCTGCCCTGGGAATCGGTAATGCGCCCGTCGTCCAGCACCTGCAGAAGCACGTTGAACACATCCGGGTGGGCCTTCTCGATCTCGTCAAAGAGCACCACGGAATAGGGCTTTCTGCGCACGGCCTCCGTGAGCTGGCCGCCCTCCTCATACCCCACATATCCGGGAGGCGCCCCGATGAGGCGGGAGACGGAATATTTCTCCATGTACTCGCTCATGTCGATGCGCACCATGTTCTGCTCGTCGTCGAACAGGCTCTGGGCCAGCGCTTTCGCGAGCTCCGTCTTGCCCACGCCGGTAGGCCCCATAAACAGGAAGGAGCCGATGGGCTTGGTGGGGTCTTTGATGCCCGCCTTGGAGCGCAGGATGGCGTCCGTCACTTTCTGCACGCCGTCGTCCTGGCCCACCACTCTCTTGTGCAGCTCCGCGCTCAGATTTAAGATCTTTGTGCGCTCGCTCTCGGTCAGCTTCGCCACCGGGATGCCCGTCCAGCGGGAAATGATGCGGCTGATCTCCTCATCCGTCACGCTCTCGTGCACCAGGGACATATCTTTGTTCTTCACTTTTTCTTCCTCGGCGGCGAGCTGCTGCTGCAGCTTCGGGAGCTCCCCGTACTGGAGCTGCGCCGCCCGGTTCAGATCGTAGTTGCGCTGGGCCAGCTCGATCTCTTTGTTCATGGCCTCGATCTGCTCGCGGATCTTGGAGAGGTTTTCCACCGCGGCCTTCTCGTTGTCCCACTGGGCTTTCATGCCCGCAAACTCGTCCTTCTTCTCCGCCAGCTCCCTCTGCAGGGTCGCCAGACGGTCCGCGCTCAGCTTGTCCGTCTCTTTTTTCAGGGCGGCCTCCTCGATCTCCATCTGCATGATGTGGCGCGACAGCTCGTCCAGCTCGGTGGGCATGGAATCCAGCTCCGTCTTGATGAGCGCGCAGGCCTCGTCCACCAGGTCGATGGCCTTGTCCGGCAGGAAGCGGTCGGAGATGTAGCGGTCCGACAGGGTGGCCGCGGCCACCAGCGCCCCGTCCGTGATCTTCACGCCGTGGTACACTTCATAGCGGTCCTTCAGGCCGCGCAGGATGGAGATGGTGTCCTCCACCGTGGGCTCGTCCACCAGCACCGGCTGGAAACGGCGCTCCAGCGCGGGATCTTTTTCGATATACTGGCGGTGCTCGTCTAATGTCGTCGCGCCGATGCAGTGCAGCTCGCCCCTTGCAAGCATGGGCTTCAGCATGTTTCCGGCGTCCATCGCGCCCTCCGTCTTGCCCGCGCCCACGATCAGGTGCAGCTCGTCCACGAACAGGATGATCTCGCCGTCGCTTTTGCGCACGTCCTCCAGCACGGCCTTCAGGCGCTCCTCAAATTCCCCGCGGTACTTCGCGCCGGCCACCAGCGCCCCCATATCCAGGGAAAAGATCTTTTTGTTCTTCAGCCCCTCCGGCACGTCCCCGCGCACGATCCGCTGCGCAAGTCCCTCCACCACGGCGGTCTTGCCCACGCCGGGCTCGCCGATGAGCACCGGGTTGTTCTTCGTCTTTCTGGACAGGATGCGGATGACGTTGCGGATCTCCGCGTCGCGCCCGATCACCGGGTCCAGCTTCTGCTGCCTCGCCTTTTCCACCAGCTCCTGCCCGTACTTTGTCAGCGTATCGTAGGTGGCCTCCGGGTTGTCCGATGTGACGCGCTGGTTTCCGCGCACGGTGGAGAGGGCCTGCAGGAAGCGCTCCCGGGTAATGCCGTATTCCCGGAACAGCTCTTTGACCGCCGGGTTCGGATAGCGGATGAGGGAGAGGAACAGATGCTCCACGGAGACGTATTCATCCCCCATGGCCTTCGCCTCGTCCTCCGCGGACACCAGGACTTTGTTGAGGTCGTTCCCCACGTACACCTGCCCGCCGGACACTTTGGTGCGTTTCTCCAGCGCGGAAATGATGCTGTTCGCGAAATACTGCGGCTGGATCTCCATCTTCTCGACCAGCTTCATAATGAGGCTGTCCTCCTGGTTCATCAGCGCGTACAGCAGATGCTCCTGCTCGATCTCCTGGTTCCCGTATTCATAAGCGATCTTCTGCAGGTCGTTGACAGCCTGTAAAGATTTTTGCGTAAATTTGCTCACATTCATAAAAACATCCCCCTTCTGACACAGGAAACGCCCGTTTTTGCCGTTCTTGTGTTTGTTCTATAACTACTATAACACATGATTTTTAAAATGCAAGCATTATTTTTATTTTCTTCCATTTCCGCCTGCGTTGTGTTATGATACCTGCATATCAATTTCGGGAGGGAACGCACATGTCTTCGATCCAAAACATGACATCCGGCAGGCCGGGCAGGCTGATCTTTTCCTTTGCCCTTCCCCTGATGGTCGGAAATCTGTTCCAGCAGTTTTATACCGTGGCCGACGCGATGATCGTAGGGCAGGTGCTGGGCGTTTCCGCCATCGCCTCCGTGGGGGCCGCGGAGTGGATGATCTGGATGGCCATGGGCATGATCCAGGGTTTCACCCAGGGCTTCTCCATCTGGATCGCACAGGAATTCGGCGCAGACCGTCCGAAGCAGCTGCGCGCGGTGGCGGCAAATTCCGTCGTCCTGGCGGCCGCCGTCGCCCTCGCCATGCTGATCGCCGGGCAGCTGTGCGCTGCGCCCGTCCTGCATATTTTAAATACTCCCGGCACAGTATTCCCAGACGCCCTGCGCTATATGCAGACCATCTTCTGGGGGATCCCCATCACCATGACCTATAATCTGCTGGCCTCCGTGCTGCGCGCGCTGGGGAACGGAAAGACGCCGCTTCACGCCATGGTCTTCGCGGCGGCGGTGAACATCGCGCTCGACCTGCTGTTTGTGGCCGGGCTGAAAATGGGCGTCGCCAGCGCCGCGGCCGCCACGGTCATCGCCCAGCTCTTCGCGGGGCTCCTCTGTCTGGCGAAGATCCGCGGCATCGACCTGCTGCGGATGACGAAAGAAGACCTCTCGCTTCGCGGGCGCACCTGCGCGCACCTGCTGGTCCTGGGCTTCCCCATGGCGTTCCAGAACGCCGTCATCTCCGTGGGCGGCATGATCGTGCAGTACGTGGTGAACGGCTTCGGCGTGCTGTTCATCGCGGGGTTCACGGCCACCAACAAGCTGTACGGCATGCTGGAGGTGGCCGCCACCTCCTACGGTTTCGCCATGACCACCTACGCCGGCCAGAATCTGGGCGCCGGCAGGATCGACCGCATCCGTCAGGGCTACCGCTCCGCCATGGGGATCGCCATGGTCACCTCCGTGATCATCGCCCTCGCCATGGTGTTCGGCGGGCGCTCCATCCTGCGCTGTTTTATCTCCGGCGACGCAAAAACAGTGGCAGACACCCTCGCGGTCGCCTACCACTATCTGTTTATCATGAGCGTATGTCTGCCCATTCTGTATTATCTGCACGTCACCCGCTCCTGCATCCAGGGGATGGGCAACACCGTGCTCCCCATGGTCTCCGGCTTCGCGGAATTTTTCATGCGCACCGGGAGCGCGCTGCTCCTTCCGGTCCTTCTGGGACAGGAAGGGATCTTCTACGCCGAGATCCTTGCGTGGACAGGCGCGGACGCCGTGCTCTGCTTCAGCTACTTTTACTGCATCCGCCGGTCCTAGGTTTCCAGATACGCCAGCGCTCTTCTGTACTTCTCGCATCTTTTCAGGTCGCTCTCGTTGGGAACCGGGATCCGGGAAAGGTCCAGGTTGTGGTGGATATCCGAGATCTTCACCACCCTGGCGATGGGATTCTTTTTTACTAAACAGATATAATCTTCATAAGAAACAGGATCACTCTTGTCGTGGGTGAGCACGCGGACCGCCTCCACCAGAGGCTCCGCAAAGCCCTCCGACAGCAGATCCGCCGCGGTCACGCTGCTGTCCTCCAGAACATCGTGCAGAACCGCCACGATCTTCAGCTCGATGCTCTCCACGCCCTCCGCCACCGCCAGAGGATGCAGGATATAGGGATTCCCGCCCTTGTCCACCTGCCCCCTGTGCGCATCCGTGGCAATCTCTACCGCGCGTTGATATAAAGCTTCCATCTTACTCATATCTCTTATAGATCTCCCATAATGACAGATTGTTTTGCTCTGCAAGTTTTACTGCGCTTTGATACTCCGGATAGGCGCGCCAGGCTCCATCCATGAAAACCTTCTTCACTTCCAGTTCCCCGTAGGGGGTCTGCACTCTCTCCGTTTTTCTTGGCAATACACTCCTTTCCTCTCTGCGCCTGCGGATGCCGATGGTGGTCGTGTGGCGGAAGATCAGCCGCTCCAGCCTGCCCGCATCCTTGGGCCTTGCCAGCACCGTCAGGCGGTACGCCGGACGGTTCTTTTTCATGAACACCGGCTCATAGCACACGTCCAGGGCTCCCTCCCGCAGCAGCGTTTCCATGGCATACCCCAGCATCTCCCCGGGGCAGTCGTCGATGTTTGCCTCCATGACCACGATCTCGTCGTGACACAGATCTTCCCCGCTCCCGTCTGGTTCCCGGCGCTTTTGCGGGTCTGCCGGGCAACCCTGGTACACCTTCAGCACGTTCGGTATGGGCAAATCCTTCGTCCCCGCGCCCCAGCCGATCTTTGTGATGCGCATGGGCGGCATGGCCCCGAACGAAGTGCAAAGTTCCGCCAGGATCGCCGCGCCCGTGGGCGTGGCCAGCTCCCCTTCTATGTCGATCTGCGCGAGGGACGCGCCCGCGGCGGCCAGGATCTCCGAGGTGGCGGGCACCGGCACCGGCAGCATCCCGTGCTGGCAGTGCACGAACCCGTGTCCCTCATGGACGGCGGAAGACAGAACCGCCTCCGGCTTCAGCTCGCAGATGAGAATGGCGCAGCCCACGATATCCACGATGGAATCCACGGCGCCCACCTCGTGGAAGTGCACCTCGTCCGCCGTGCTGCCGTGCACCTTCGCCTCCGCCTCCGCCACACGCCGGAAAATGCGAAGGGAGAGATCCTTCACGTCGTCCGGCAGGCTGCTCGCCTCCAGGATGCGGCGGATATCCGCAAATGTCCGGTGCGGGTGCGCGTGTCCCTCATGTGTGTGCTCCCCGTGCGCGTGCGGCTCCTCATGGGTGTGTGCGTGCATATCATGGTCATGCAGTTCCCCGGTTTCGTGTGCGCGCGCTTCCCGGGCTTCATGCACCTGTTCGTCGTGCACATGATGCGGCTCTCCGGCTTCGTGTGTGTGTCCGTCGTGCGCGTGCATATCCCGTGCGTCCACTTCCCCGTGCCCCTGGGGGTACTCCGGCGCGCCGTCCACGCACACCTTCACGCGCTTTGCGCGGATGCCGTTTTTCTGCGTCTCGCCTATCTGCACGGACCAGCCCTCCACAGAAAGTTTCTGCAGCTGTGCCAGAAAGTTCTGTTCGTCCGCGCCCAGATCCAGCAGCGCGCCCAGAACCATGTCGCCGCTTATGCCGCTGGCGCAGTCAAAATACAGGATGCCGTTTTTTGTCACTGCTTACCCTCCCCGCGCCTGCCCGCCAGGCAGTTGATGCTGTGGGCCATGTAGCCCGCGCCGAAGCCGTTGTCGATGTTCACCACGCTGACGCCGGAAGCGCAGCTGTTCAGCATGGCCAGAAGCGCCGCCAGACCCCCGGCCCCCGCTCCGTAGCCCACCGAGGTGGGAACGGCGATCACCGGCTTGTCCGTGAGCCCGCCGATCACCGACGCCAGCGCGCCCTCCATGCCGGCCACCGCGATCACCACATTGGCCTGCGCCAGCACGTCCAGCTTCGCCAAAAGCCGGTGGATGCCGGCCACGCCCACGTCATAGATCTCCTCCACCTCGTTGCCCAGAAAGCGCGCCGTCAGGGCCGCCTCCCGCGCCACCGGAAGATCGGACGTGCCCGCGCAGGCCACCGCGATCTTTCCGTTGTTGGAGGGTTCGGCGGGCGTCCCGCGGCTCACGATGCGCGACGTCTCGTCGTATTCCATGTCCGGGCAGACCGACCGCACCGCCTCGTATTTCTCCCGGCTGCACCGGGTGCCGAAAATGCGCTCCGCGCCGTGGGCGAGCATGTTCTCCACAATGCCGCAGATCTGCCCGGCCGTCTTTCCCTCGCAGTAGATGATCTCCGGCACCCCCGTGCGGATCTCCCGGTGGTAGTCGATCTTCGCGTAGCCCAGGTCGTCAAAGGGTTCCGTCTTCAGCTTCCGTTCCGCCTCCTGCACGCTGATGTGCCCGTCGGCAAGCTCCTGCAGGATCTTTGCAGTGTCCATAGCGCAGCGCCCTCCTTTCGCGTTTTGCCCGCAATCTTCTTTTTAAAACAGCAGGTTTACCATTCCGATGACCGCGCCCAGCAGGCCGCCGATCCACACCAGCGCGTTCAGCTCTTTTCTGGAGATCTCCATGATCAGATCCTCCAGCTCCCGCATATCAAATTCATTGATCTTCTGCTCCACGACGGCGGAGACATCCAGGCGCTCCAAAAACCGGCCGGCCTTCTTCTCCAAAAGCTCCAGGTACAGGGCCCAGACTTTTTCCTGAAAAAGGTCTTTCTTCGTCCAGAGCATGGCCGCGGCCTCCCTCATGGGCTTGTCCATCCATTTGCCGTACTCTTTTCCGATATATTCCTCCAGAATGGCCGGGCACTGCTCCGCGATCGTCTGGTCGATGCGCTCCGCGATGGCGGGCTGCGCCTTGCGTATGGCCGGCTCCGCCACCATCGCCACCATAGAATTCAGGTTTGCCAGCACCTCCTGCACGGCGTATTCCAGGATCGTGCCGCCCAGCTTCCGGGAGACGATGCTCTCCGCCACATAGGCGGAGACACTTTTTCCTATGCTCTGCACCGCGGCGTCGGCCGGCGCGTGCCAGCCGTTCTTTTCCAGATATTCATGCACGGTGCAGGTCTGCCGGCTCCACGACTCCAGCACGCGCTCCACCTTATTTTCAAAAGCCGCGTGCAGCGTGTCCGACGCCAGGGCCTTTTTCAGGGTCTCCTGGTCCAGCAGCTTGTCCCCGATCACCCTGCCTATGGCCCTCGCCAGGCGCGGCTGCTCCTTGGGGATCAGGCCCGGCGTGAACGGCAGGGTAAACCTCCCGATCTTTACCGGGTGAAACGGCCGGAACAGCATCCTGATGGCGATCCCGTTGGTGATCAGGCCGATCAGGCCGCCGACGACCGGGGCCATGATCCATTTGAGATCAAACATTCCGGTTGCTCCTTGTTTTTTATCAGATTCAGGTATTCAGCTTTATTGTACTATGATACTTCCCAAAATTCAACCACGCCCGCGCATCTTTTCGCGGCACTCGTCGGCCAGCTCCCGGTTTTTCCTGTTCATCTCTCCGAAAGTGCGCGCGCAGCAGATCACTTCCCCGCACCGGCGCGCCAGAAGCAGCGCCTCCTGGTACGTCTCCTCCCGGATGGGTTCGAACGCTTTTTCCGTCACCACCCGGACCGCCAGCGCCTTCGCCACCTCGCAGTCGATATCATTCTCATGCAGCACGCCCGCCGCAAAGGGGATCCCTTGGCGCGCAAGCCTGCGGTACACCGGGATCCCGCTCCCTCCGCCGCCGATCACGAACACCTGCGGCTCGCCCCGGGGCGGCTCCATCTCCAGGCAGCCGAAATCCGCGTTGTAGCTGCCGTTCGTCATGCCGTACAGCTCGCGGATGTAGTCGGAGGTAAAGATCTCCTCGGGCGTCCCGCAGCGCTCGATCCGGTCCCCGTGCACGCACACCACGGTGTCCGACACCTTCTGCGCCAGATCCAGCTCGTGCAGGGACAGCACCACGGCGAGCTGCTTATCCCGCACCATCTTTTTCAGCAGCGTCAGAAGCTCCAGCTTGTGACGGATATCCAGAAAAGAAGTGGGCTCGTCCAGAATAATGATCTCCGGTTCCTGGCAGATGGCCTTCGCCAGAAGGACGCGCTGCCGCTGGCCGTCGCTGATCTGCGTAAAATCGCAGGCGGCAAGATCCAGGGCGTGCACCAGCTCCATGGACTCATGCACCACCTGGCGGTCGTGATCCGACAATATCCCCAGGCGCCCCGTGTACGGGTAGCGCCCCGCGGACACCACATCCTCGCAGGTCATCAGCTCCGGCTGGATCCGCTCGGTCATCACCACGGACATTTTCCGGGACAGGGCCTTGTCGGAGAGCGCGCGCATATCGCTGCCGTCCAGATACACCGTGCCCCCCAGCAGGGCGAGCTGCCCGGCGATGCTCTTTAAAATGGTGGATTTTCCCGCGCCGTTTGGCCCGATGAGCGTGAGGATCTCGCCGCGGTTCAGGCGGATCGTGATATCGCGGATCAGGGGCGTGCCGTTGTAGCCCACGGCCAGCTGATCGGTGCGGATATAAAAGTCAGACATGAGATCCCCCCTTCTTTTTCATACACATGGCGTAAATGACCACCGGCGCGCCGAAGACGGCCGTCACGGAGCTGATGGAAAGCTCGGTGGGCGCGAACACCGTGCGGGCGATCATATCGCAGAACAGGCAGAACACCGCCCCGCCCAGAAAGCAGGCCGGGATCACCAGGATGGGCTTTGCCGTCTTCAGCATGCTCTTGATCAGATGCGGGACCGCGATGCCCACAAAAGAAATGGGCCCCGCGAACGCCGTCACACAGGCGGAGAGGATGCTGGAGAGCAGGATCAGCTGCACGCGGAACACCCGGATGTTCACGCCCATGTTGCGGGCGTACACCTCGCCGAGCTGATAGGCCCCCATGGGTTTTGACAACAAAAACGTGACTGTCAGGGCGGCCAGGACCACCACTGCCATCACGCGGATATTGTCCCAGGACATGCCGGAAAAGCTGCCCATGGACCAGTTATGCAGATTTACGATATTGGAGTCATCCGCGAATGTCACCACGAAATCGGTGACCGCGGAACAGATATAGCCGATCATCACGCCGCTGATGACCAGCATGGACATGCCTTTTACTTTTCGGGAGATCAGAAGGATGAACCCCATGGAGATCATGGAGCCCGCAAAAGCCGCCGCGATCAGCGCCTGGGACCCGGCCGCAAAGCCCCGGCTCAGAAGAAAGATCATCACCAGGGACACCACCAGCTTTGCGCCGGAGGAAATGCCCAGCACGAACGGCCCGGCGATGGGATTGTTGAAAAAGGTCTGTAAAAGGAAACCGGAGACAGACAGGGCTCCGCCCAGAATGACGGCCGCCAGGATGCGCGGCAGACGGATCTCCCACACGATGTTGAGGGCCGTCTGTTCCCCCTGCCGGTACAGAAGAATCCGGAAAACTTCCGGGACCGTCAGATGCACGCTCCCGGAATTGATGTTGCAGAATATGAGGGCCGCCAGAAGGACAGCGAGCAGGATAAACACCGTATAATATCTTTTGTAAGATCTCTTCTCCACCTCGCGGACTCCTCCTTATCTCAGGACAGGGGGTGCAGATAAGTCAGGCCTTCCGGTGCCCCCTCACTGGTGAGAATGCTGTGAATATCGGCGATCATGGTGCCCAGCCCCATGGTCTCCTGAAAGAGGTTCTGCTCCGTGCAGTACACGTGCCCTTCTTTTACCGCTTTAAAATCCTTCAGAAGGCTGCTCTTCGCGAACAGCTCCTCCAGGGTGTAGAGCTCCCCGTCGATGGTGCTGTTGTAGATGATGTAGTCGGCATCGCACGCCTGCGCGTAAAATTCCTCCATCTGCATGTTCATGGTGGAGAGCGCATTGTCCGACTCGCCCAGATCTTCAAAGATGTATCTGCCGCCGGCCAGCTCGATCATCCTGGACACATAATCGCTGCTCTTGCGCACGTTCACATAGCCGTTCGAACTCACATAAAAAAACGCCACCGTCCTGCCGGTGTTCTCCTGGGCCAGCACTTCCTCCAGGCTGTCCGCCTGCTCGCGGAAAAGTTCCCCGGCCAGATCCTCCTTCCCCAGCAGCGCGGCGTACAGCTTCAGCCACTCCGTCCGGCCAAGGGGATGGCTCTCATAGCTGGAGCGCTCCACCAGCACCGGGATGCCAAATTCCTCCAGCTTCTCCTTCACCTCCGGCGTGTGGTAGATCATGGTGGACTCCACCGCCAGGTCGCAGCCGTTCGCCACGATGGTCTCATAGTCCGGCGCGCTGTATTTCCCGGCGTAGAGGATATTGCCGTTCTCCATCTCCTCGCGCGCCTTCTCCACGTACCAGCCGGACGCCTCCGTGCCCGACAGCCGGATGTTCGGCGTGGCGTCCAGGGCACAGAACAGATCCATCGCGGATGTGGCCACCAGATAAATGTTCTGCAGGGGCTGAAGGAGCGGAACGATGTCCTCCTCCAGGTTTGCGGGAACCTCCCGCCCCTCCGGAACCACCAGAAAACGGCCGCTGTCCGCGATCGTGACCAGCGCGTAGCCGCCCTCATAGTAATCCACGGAAAACTGCGTGGCGTAGAGGAGCTCCATGCTGTGGTCCGCCGTCATGGCCTGCCAGTCGGGCGCCGGCTCCTGCGCCCGCACGCTTCCCTGCGCGGAAAACACGCAGGGAAGTGCGAGCATCAGCGCGATCCATATTTTTCTCAGATAGAATGCTGTTTTTTTCATCACTCCGCCTTTTCGATCGCAGCAGAATCAAAGGTAATGGTATACTCGATCTCGTGGGGCGTGCTCATGGCGATGGTGTCCGCGATGGCCGCCAGCTTGAAGTCAAAGCCTGCCACCGGCACCTCAAACGTGGAATTCTCGCCCTCCGCGTTCACGGGCTCCAGCTTTTCCCCGCCCACGATCATATAATCATAAAACGGACTGCTCCAGACAATGGTGGCCACGGCCTTTCCGTCCGTCACCGTCATTTCGGCCGGGGAGTCGATCTTCGCTTTCCCGGAGCCGCCCTCCACGCTGGCCTCCACCAGATAGACGCCGTCCTCCAGACCAAGGTCCTCCACCGTGGTGATCATGCTTTCCGCGAACGCGTCCTGCGGCAGGGAGTCGGAGCGGAACACCAGCGTGCGGTCGTACCACTGCTCCTTCTTCTTGCTGAACGCGGCGCAGTCGATACCCATATCCAGCGCTTCCACGGGAACCGTGAAGGTATGTGCGCCGTCCTCGTCTTCCTCAAACGGTATGTACTCGGTCTCCGCAGCGTCCGCCGCCTCTTCCCCCGTACCCATGTACAGGTACAGATAGCCCGTGCCGCCCATCGTCATCACGGCGGTCATCTCGCCGTCCTTCACCGTAAGCTCGCAGGACTCGATCTTAAACATGGAAGAACTGGAATCCACTTTCGCGGAATACACCCCGTCCTTCACATCCCTGCCATAGATGGGGACCATATCCTCATCCACCACGTCCTCCACCGGCGCCATCTCGTCCGCGGAGGCCACTTTCGCTCTGTCTGTCTCCTGTGCGGCTGTCTCCGCCGCCTCTGCTGCCGTTTCCGCCTCCTGCGCGCCGCAGACGGACACCGTCATGCCCGCCGCGAGGATCGCGGCCAGCACTGCTGCACTTAACTTTCTCATACCTTCACTGCTCCTTTTCTTATTTACTCAGAACGGCCTTCCATCGCTTCCCTCGCGTGCTTTACTCGGAAAGGCCTTCCATCGCTTCCCTCGCGTGCTCCACAAAAAGACCCTGGATGCGCTCCATCTCGCCGAGGCCGTTCAGGTTGCAGGTCACTTCATAGCCCGCCGCCTCAAACGCGGTCTTCCAGGAACCTTCCTCGTCGCTCGCCATATCGTTGTTCGCGTGGTCGCCCGCAACGATCATGAGCGGCTGCAGGACCACCTTCGTGTACTCGCCCGCCTGCACGTCCGCCAGCACGTCGTCCAGAGAGGGAGTCGCCTCCACTGTGCCCACAAAATAGTTCGCGTAACCGGCCTCGGTCAGCTTGTCCTGCATCTTCGCGTAGATCTCGTTGGACTCCGCCTCTGTGCCGTGTCCCATGAACACGATGGCCGTCTGTCCGTCGTCGCTGTCCGCGGTAAACTCCGTGATGGCCTTGATGACTTCGTCATAATCCGAGTCGTCTGTGAGAAGCGGCTGGCCCATCACAACCTGGTCAAATTCCTCCGCGTACTCCGCCACCTGGCCCACAAGGTCGTTGTACTCAAAACCGTCCATCAGATGCGTGGGCTGCACCACCAGCGTCTTCACGCCGTTGTCCACCGCACGGCTGAGCGCCTCGTCCACATCGTCGATCTTCACGCCGTCGCGGGAGAGCACATGGTCGATGATGATGTTGCTGGTAAAGCCCCTGCGCACCGCAAAATCCGGGAACGCCTCCTCCATGGCCGCCTCGATGGCGCCGATGGTCGCCTGGCGGTTGTCGTTGAAGCTGGTGCCGAAGCTGACCACCAGAAGCTCCTTCTCGCCGATGTCGTCCTGGTTCCGCACATTCTCATTGGACGCGTCGCCCGTGTACATCTCGGTCTCCGTCTCCGCCGCATCCTCCGCCTGCACCATCGCCGCGCCCATCGTCAGGGCCGCTGCGCACGCGCCTGCCATCAACAGTTTTGCCATTTTGTTCTTCATGTTTTTGTCCTCCTTTTTTTCGGGCCGTCCGGCCCCTGATGTATATAAAATTTGCATCAGCGCTGGAAAGGTACAGGACAAAAACCAGATACGCCATACATCCTGCCAGCGGGCGGACCGGCGGATCCCTTCGGATCTGAGCCGTCAAAAAAACCTTCTGCCCACTGAGCAAAAGGTAAGGTCCTCAAACAGGTACAACCAATTACTCGTGATCTTGGACTTTATGTCCGGTACCAATAACAGGCAGGTTTCCTGACTTGCAGATCCTCATGCAGAGCAGCCTTCCCGGTTTCCCAGTGACTATGCCAGCGGCATGTTGCTGTGCACTCCCTGTTTACAGTGACGAGATCGTGCAGGATTTACACCTGCTTCCCTTTTAACGGACGCCCGACGGCACCCGCACCTGTTACTTTTCTGTGATTCAATTTTCGGGTATATCATACCACCATTATCCAAAAAGCACAAGCCCCTGTGCGAATGATTTTTGCGCAGGATCATGCAGACGGTTTGGGGAATGCGTTTTGCGAAAGATCATGCAGACGATTTTGGAAATGCGTTTTGCGAAAGACCATGCAGACGGTTTTGGAAATGCGTTTGTGGGAAATGGCGTATTGCCTAACATCCGATTTTATTGTATACTGTGTTGGGCCAGATCAGGCCAAATTTATCTGGCCGCTAACCAGGCGGCGGAACGGAGATTATCATGCAGAAAAAATGGTGGCACGGCAAGGTGGCCTATCAGATCTATCCAAAGAGTTTTTGCGATACCAACGGGGACGGCATCGGCGATCTGCGGGGGATCATCAGCAAGCTGGATTATCTGAAGGATCTGGGGATCGACATTATCTGGATCTCCCCCTGCTACTGCTCTCCGCTGGCGGACCAGGGCTACGACATCTCCGACTACTACCGCATCGACCCGCGCTTCGGCACCATGGAGGACATGGACGAGCTGCTTGCGCAGGCGAAAAAGCGCGGTATGTACATCGTGCTCGACCTGGTGGTAAACCACTGCTCCGATGAGCACGAGTGGTTCCAAAAAGCTCTGGCCGACCCGGACGGCCCCTACGGGCACTATTTTTATATCGAAGAATGTAAAGACGGGAAGCTCCCCTGCAACTGGCGCTCCTACTTCGGCGGCCCCGTGTGGGAGCGGATCCCGGGCACGGACAAATATTACCTGCACGTCTTTCACAAAAAGCAGCCCGACCTGAACTGGGAAAATCCCGAGGTGCGCCGCGAGATCTACCGAATGATCAACTGGTGGCTGGACAAAGGCGTGGCCGGTTTTCGCATCGACGCCATCATCAACATCAAAAAGGCCCTGCCCTTTAAGGACTATCCCGTTGACCGCGCGGACGGCCTCTCCTCCATTCACTACATGCTGGAGGACGCTACGGGCGTGCTCACGTTCCTGCATGAGATGGCGGAACACACTTTCAAGCCCCACAACGCCTTTACCGTGGGCGAGGTGTTCAACGAAAAGCCCGGGGAGCTGCCGGAATTTATCGGCGACGACGGCTGCTTCTCCACCATGTTCGATTTTCGCAGCGCCGTCTTCGGCGGCAGCCCGAAAGGCTGGTACGACCGCACGCCCATCACGCCGGACGACTACAAGCGCTGCTGTTTTGAGAGCCAGCGCAGGATCGGGGACATCGGCTTTCTCTCCAATATCATAGAAAACCACGACGAGCCCCGGGGCGTCAGCCGCTATCTCCCGCAGGAGGACTGCGATGAGACCGCCAAAAAAATGCTGGCCACCGTCTTCTTCCTGCTGAAAGGACTTCCCTTCCTGTACCAGGGGCAGGAGCTCGGCATGGAAAATCTCACGTTTTCCTCCATCGACGAGGTGGACGATGTGAGCACCCTGGACGAATATCAGGTGGCCTTAAACGCGGGCCTTTCCCCCGAAGAAGCCCTAAAAGCGGTCAACCCCTTAAGCCGCGACAACGCGCGCACGCCGTTCCAGTGGAACGATCAGAAAAACGCGGGCTTTACCACGGGCACGCCCTGGCTGCGCGTGAACCCCAACTACACCCGGATCAACGCCGCGGAGCAGATGCGGCGGCCGGATTCGCTGTTCCACTATTACAAAAAGCTCATCGCGCTGCGCAAGGACGAGCGCTACGCGCAGACCATCGTGTACGGCGGCCTGGAGCCCGTCTGGGAGGACAGGCACAACCTGATGGCCTACCTGCGCAAAGGCGAGGGCCAGACCCTGCTGGTGGCGGCCAACTTCCAGCG